>JBKHVY010000209.1:0-4215 GCA_046569805.1 Bacteriovoracia bacterium
TAGAGGGCATGAAGAAACCGAAGACTTGCTTTGAAACGTAGAAAGTCGCGTCGTTCAACTCTTCGACCTGCATAGCGATCGATGGGAGCTTACCGCCCACGATGCCTGGGAGCGGACGGCCGCCCGGAAGTGTTGTTGGATCCACGAGGCCCCAGTCGGTCGAGTCGATGTCACCGACGTCGAGGTAGACTTGCATGAGTGTGCCGCCGAACTGCGCTGGGGCGAGTTCGAAGTATGAGCCCGGCATTTTGCTGATCGGGAAGCGGCCGCCGCCGACGAGTTCGAGTGTTTCAAACGTCGTCGAGATCAACACTTTTCCGTCTTGCACATTAAAAAATGGGCCTTTGACGCCGTTGATTTCCGGCAGCTCAGGCTGTGAGCCACAGCTCACGGCGAGGGTCGTCATGAGGCCCAGGGCCAAAAGACGCAAGGTCGAAGAAATTCTCTGCATAAATCCATCCTTAGAGAAAGGTTAATTGAAACTGGTAACTGGAGTTTCGGCATCGCTTGGCCTAGAGTTGAGGCTCTCTAGAGGTCTTTTCAGAAAAAACTTTTAAACATTTTCACAAAACTGGAATAGTCCATGATTCTTGAGGGTCATATCCGCAAAATGAGGGCAATGCCTGGTGCTGAGGTCCAGTACTCTCTGCGACTCGATGACTCGGAAACTCCGTTGAACGAAATGCTCGGTCAACGTATCCGCTTGAGCTTTCTCGGGAAAATTCACTGCATCCATTGTGGCAAGGCGACCAAAAAATCCTGGCAACAGGGCTACTGTTATCCCTGCACACTTAAGCTCGCTGAGACTGATATTTGCATCGTAAAGCCCGAGCTGTGCCACTACGCCCGTGGCACCTGCCGCGACAGCGCCTGGGCGCAAAACCACTGCATGAAGCCCCACGTGGTGTATCTGGCCAATTCCTCCGGCGTGAAAGTTGGTATTACTCGCGAATCCCAAGTGCCTACGCGCTGGCTTGACCAGGGCGCGAGTGAGGCGCTTCCGTTGTTCAAGGTCAGCACGCGACTTGATTCGGGAAAGGCCGAGATCCTTCTCGGTCAGCACGTGGCCGACAAGACCAACTGGCAGCGCATGCTCAAGGGCGTTCCGGAGGCGCAGGACCTGAAGGCCATCAAAGCGCAGCTTCTCGAAAAAGTCGGAGCAGAGCTCGCACCCTACATCGTCGAAGACATCCAGTCCGAAGTTCTCACGTTCACCTACCCCGTGCGCACTTGGCCCGCCAAGGTCACGTCGCTCTCGCCTGAGAAGACCCCGACCATCGAATCGGAGCTGGTCGGGATCAAAGGGCAGTACCTCATCTTCGCCTCCGGCGTGCTGAACATGCGCAACCAGGCGGGCCACCTCATTCGTTGGGAGATTTTATGAAGACACCACAAACCATTTACCTGCGCGACTACAAGGCTCCGGTCTTCACGGTGGACCAGATCGACCTGACACTCGACATCTTCGAAGACCACACCTTCGTCACCTCGAAGCTCACACTCGAGCGCACGCCCAAGGCCCCGGCCGGGCCCCTAGAGCTCGAGCTCCTCGGTGAGAACATGGAGTTCATGAGCATCTCTAAGAACGGCGTCGAGCTCACTTCCCGCGACTACGCACTATCGAGCGACCGACTGGTCATTCATGCGGTAGCGGAAGCGCGCGTGGAGTACGTGATAAAAAATAAAATCCATCCGCAGCAGAACACGGCGCTCGAGGGCTTCTACCAGTCCGGTGATATCCTCTGCACGCAGTGCGAGCCAGAGGGCTTTCGTAAGATCACTTATTTCATCGATCGCCCTGACGTCATGGCGAAGTTCAAGACCACGCTCATCGCGGACCAGAAGCGCTACCCGATGCTGCTGTCGAACGGAAACCGCGTCGAGCAGGGCACGCGCGAGAACGGGCGCCACTTCGTCTCTTGGGTGGATCCGTTCCGCAAGCCGGCCTACCTTTTTGCCGCCGTCGCCGGTGACTTAGAGCTTGCCACCGACAGCTTTAAAACGATGTCCGGTCGCACCGTGGCGCTCGAGGTCTACGTCGACAAGGGCCAGGGCAAGAAGACAGGCCACGCGCTGCACTCGTTGAAGAACGCCATGAAGTGGGACGAAGAGACCTTTGGCCTTGAGTACGATCTCGACATCTACATGATCGTCGCGGTGGAGAGTTTTAACTTCGGCGCGATGGAAAACAAAGGTCTCAACATCTTTAACTCGGCCTACGTCTTGGCCGACGCGACGACCGCCACCGACGGCGACTTCCAAGGCATCGAAGCCGTGGTGGGGCACGAGTACTTCCACAACTGGACCGGTAACCGCGTCACTTGCCGCGACTGGTTCCAGCTGACCCTCAAGGAAGGCCTCACGGTGTTCCGCGACCAGGAGTTCTCGTCCGACATGCTCTCGCGTGCGGTCAAACGCATCGAAGACGTGAAGCGCCTCAAGGAAGCGCAGTTCTCCGAGGACGCAGGTCCCATGAGCCACCCCATCCGTCCCACGAGCTACATCGAGATCAATAACTTCTACACCGCCACGATCTACGAGAAGGGTGCCGAAGTCATCCGCATGATCCACACGCTGATCGGTGCGGAGAACTTTAAGAAAGGCATCACTGAATACTTCCGTCGCCACGACGGGCAAGCGGTCACCACCGAGGACTTCGTCGCTGCCATGGAATCCTCGTCGGGCAAAGACCTCACGCAGTTTAAGAACTGGTACGCGCGTCCGGGGACGCCGACGCTCAAGGTCTCGACGAGCTATGATGAAGCGGCCAAGCGCTACAGCTTCACCGTCAAGCAAGTCTATCCCTCGGTCATGAACGAGCGCCTAGAAAACAACGTCCTCCACGTGCCCTTCAAGATGGCCCTCTTCGCGGCCGACGGGACGCTGGTAAGGCCGGAGACGGTGGTAGAGCTCACGAAGCTCGAAGAGACCTTCGTGGTCGACGCAGTCGCAGCAAAGCCCACGCCATCGTGGAACCGCAGCTTCGCGGCGCCGGTCCACGTTGACTACCCGTACACCCAAGAGGAACTCTTGCATCTTGTGGCCTTCGACACGGACGCGGTGTCTCGCTACGAGGCGCTCCAGCGCGTCTACGTCGATACGCTCAAAGCATGGGTAGAGCTCTTAGTAAAAGGCCAGGGGTTGCCGAAGGCCCTGCCGGAGAAGCTCGCTCACGGTCTGGGGTTGATCCTCAAGGACGACTCACTTGATCCGGCCTTTAAGGCATACCTCTTCGAGCTCCCATCGGAGTCACAGCTCCACCAGGAGCTGCATGTCGCCCGCATCGCGGAGGTCCACCAAGCGCACAAGCACTTCAACCATCTGCTAGGTGTGACTTTCCTCACGGAATGGAAGCGGCTCTATCAAAAGCACATCGATCCCATGGCCGGAAACGTTTCGGCCCAGGCCATGGCCTCGCGCACGCTCAAGAACCGAGCGCTGAGCATGATCTTCCGCAGTCACACACCGGAGGCGCTGGAACTGATGCGCGGGCACTTCTACGACGCTCGCACCATGACGGAAGAAGCCACCGGGCTTGCACTCTACTGCATGCACGCAGGTGCAGAAGGTGAGGCAGCGCTCAAGCACTTCTACACGAAGTGGAAGCACGAGCCCTTGGTCATGCTCCGCTGGTTTGGTTCACAGGCCTCGCTCACGGATTCGTCGCAAGTCTTGTCACGACTCGAGGCCCTCGAGACTGATCCTGCCTTCCGCGCAAAAGTCCCGAACGACTTGCGCGGACTCTACGGAAGCTTTGCGCGAGGAAATCTTATGGGCTTTCACCTTGCTGATGGCAGCGGGTACCGGTTTATGGCCGAGCGAATCGCTCGCATCGATAAGTTCAATCCTCAGGTCGCAAGTCGCCTGACGGGGGCGTTTTCACTCTTGCCCAAGATGGACGAAGGGCGAAAGTCCCAGATGATCTCGGCGCTCAAAAAGTTGATTGAGGGAGGCCCGTCGAAAGACGTCTTCGAAGTGGCTTCGCGCTACCTAGGCCAGAGCTAGCGGCGCGGACGATCGACTTTGACCGGCACCGGGGCCAAGGCCTTGGTGTCGCCGACGAGCACATCGACGGCCGCTTTAATCAGAGAAGAGATGAATTCAATCATGGTGTCTCCTTAACCCATTGACCTATCGGTCAGTGGGTCTTCTAAAATTATAGCCATCTGTACCAAAACTTCCCTAGGGCTTTTTCTTTCCCCTTTTAGGGGCCCA
>JBKHVY010000210.1:0-4177 GCA_046569805.1 Bacteriovoracia bacterium
TGGCTCGAGATGAAATACGGGATGATCTCTTGCTTGATCTTCTTCTTGCGCGAGATCTCTTCGAACTTCTGCTTAAAGATCTTAAAGTACTCGAAGCTCGGCTTACGCATGAGTTTTAAGACGTGGTCCTCGGTGTGCTCCGGCGCCACCTTGAGGCGGCCGGACACGTGGTGCGTGACGAGCTGCTCGACGTAGGCCTCGTCTTTTTCTGGGTGCGTGGAGCGCGGGTCGAACATGAGATCATAGCGCAGACCCGAACTCACGAAGGCTTTTTTCACCCCCGGGTGGGCGGCCACTGACTGGTAGAGCTCCGTCATCTTCGACGGATCGGTGTCGAGGTTCTTGCACACCTGCGGGAAGACGCACGAGGGAGCTGCGCACTTATCGCACAGGGCCTGGTCGATGCCCTTCATCTGGTACATGTTAGCCGAGGGGCCTCCCATGTCCGAGATGTAGCCCTTGAAGTCCGGCATCTGCACCACCTGATCGAGCTCTTTCATCACCGACTCTTTCGAGCGCGACGCGATCATCTTCCCCTGATGGGCGGAGATGGTGCAGAACGAGCAGCCGCCGAAGCAGCCGCGGTGAGTGTTGAGGGAGAACTTGATCATTTCAAAGGCGCTGATGGGCCCACGGTCTTTGTACTTCGGGTGCGGCAGGCGCGTGTACGGGAGGTCGAAGGAAGCGTCGATCTCCTGCTCGGTCATCGTCTGGTACGGAGGGTTGATCACGAGGGTCGTCGAACCCACTTTCTGCAAGAGCCGGTTGGCGTACTGCTTGTTGCTCTCGACCTCGACGTGCATGAAGTTTCGCGCGTAGAGCGCCTTGTCGCGCAGGCAGTCTTCGTGGCTCGTGAGCTCCACGTCTTCCCACTTAGTCTTCGGGAGTTCGTCGGTCACCAGGAAGGCGGTCTGCGGGACGTTCCGCAGCTCCGAGAACGGGATGCCCTTGGAGACAAGCTTCGCGATGTCGCGCAGGGGCTGCTCGCCCATGCCGTAGATCAGCATGTCCGCGCCCGAGGTGGAAAGGATGTTCGGGAGGAGCTGGTCGGACCAGTAGTCG
This sequence comes from Bacteriovoracia bacterium, assembly GCA_046569805.1. Lineage (GTDB taxonomy): Bacteria > Bdellovibrionota > Bacteriovoracia > Bacteriovoracales > Bacteriovoracaceae > UBA6144. Next base: position 1,063 of record JBKHVY010000210.1, read on the forward strand.
TAGTGGGTCACTCGGCGCAGCGACGCCTCGATGCCGCCCAGGACCACCGGCGTGTCGGGGAAGAGCTCCTTGAGGATCTTAGTGTACACCGTCGTGGCATAGTCGGGCCGGTGGTTCGTAGCACCGCCCGGCGTGTAGGCGTCCTCGGAGCGCAGGCGCTTAGCCGCGGTGTACTTGTTGACCATGGAGTCCATGTTTCCGCTGGTCACACCGAAAAAATATTTAGGTTTTCCGAACTTCTTAAAGTCCCGGAGGTCGTCCTGCCAGTTCGGCTGAGCGATGATCGCGACTCTCATACCAAGGGACTCAAGAATTCGCCCGATCACGGCCGCCCCGAACGCCGGATGGTCCACGTAGGCGTCGCCGGACACGAGGATCACGTCGAGCTCTTCCCAGCCGCGCTTCTTCGCCTCTTTCGCGGTCAGCGGAAGCCAGTCGGTTATGGGACGCAGGTCGGGGGTTTTCATGACCGATGTCATACCCTCTTGCCCCCACGCTGACGAGAGTAAGTTTTACAATTTTTTTCGACAAGCGGTAGAATGGAGGGATGTTAAATCGCCGGAATCTTCAGTGTTTTTTAATGGGGCTCGTGGGCTACCTCGCCCTCGCCAAGCTCGGGATCGAGATCGCAACGATTAACCTCTACGTCGCTGCCGTCTGGCCCGCCGCGGGCTTCGCGTTTTTAGTCAGCCGCCACTGCACCCAGGCCAGTAAGGTCGGTGTTTGGGCGGCGTCGATCGCCCTGAACTATTTACTCGGTTCCTCCGTCCTCACGAGCGTCATCATCGCCTTCGGCACGGTCCTCGAGATGGTCCTCGCCGTCTGGCTCTACAACCGCTTCGAGAAGAACGAGCCGTCCTCCCCGTACCACCTGAGGGTCATGCGCCTTCTGACGAGCGGGGTCCTCGCCTGCGTCGTCACCGCGCTCACCGGGAACTTCGGGATCTGGCTCGACGGCCGCGTGAACGCGGACAACTACCTCTTCTCGATCTTCACCTGGGCCGTGGGCGACTGCCTCGGCATCTTCGTCGTCGTGCCGCTGGCCTACGCCGTCAAGGAGCGCTGGGACACCTCCACGAAGCGCGCCCTCCACCTCTCGCTCGCCGCTGCGATCGTCGTGGCCTCGGCCCTCGTCGCCTACGTCGGTGCGTACTCGGTCTTGAGTAACTACCTGGTCTTCGCCTTCCTGATCCTCCTCATTCTCAGCGGCGTCTTCCTCCATCCGCTCGTCGCCTACGCCGCGGCCATGGGCTTCTACGTCGCCGCCATCTACATGGGTCGCCTCGGCGTGGGTCTCCACATGGGCGCCACCGCGAACATCGGCCTCATCCACCTGCAGGTGACCTTCGCCGCCATCTCCCTCTCCTTGATCGTCATCGAGGACTTCTACTACAAGAAAGTGCGCCGGAAGACGATCGGGATCCTGGTCTTCTGCCTCCTCCTCTCGATGCTGAGCTACAGCTCGCTCCTGAAGCTCCTGGCGCAGCAGAAGAACACGGAGATCCGCGAGCAGTTCACCATCACCCGCAACGCGCTCACGGCGCGCTTCGAGGTCTACGCCGCGGCGATGAAGACGATGGTGGCGCACGTGGCCCTGAACCCCGACCCGTGCGTTCCGTACTGGCAGGAGTTCGTCGAGAAGTCGGAGCTCGTCTCGCGCTACGCGGGCCTCAACGGCGTCGGCATCATCTACCCGGTGAAGCGCTCCGAGACCGAGGCCTGGCTCAAGGAACGGAAGACGAAGTGCCAGTCCTCGATGAAGGAAGTCCACGAGGTTCCGAACGTGCAACGCCACGACTCTCCCGAGCGCTTCGTCATCACGAAGGTGTACCCACGGGAGAAGAACATCGAGGCCTACGGGCTCGACGTCGCCTCCGAGAAGCACCGCTACGACGCTGCCACCAAGGCGCGCGCCTCGAACATGATGACGATCACCAAGCCGGTGGTCCTCGTGCAGGACGAGAAGAGCGAGCCCGCGTACCTCCTCTTCGCGCCGATTCGCAGGAACGAGCGCTTCGTCGGCTGGATCTACGCCCCGATCATCTGGCCTCGCTTCTTCCAGAACTCCATCGCGCAGCTTCCCCGGGGCCTGGGCTACAGCATCGTCGTCAACGACGCCGACGCCGACGGCATCGTCTACCGCACCCACAAGCGCTTCGAGCACCTGCAGTTCTTCGCGCGCGACAGCTTCCGCGCCTTCGACCAGACCCTCACCATCAACTGGTTCGTCGATCCGACGCTCGTGAACCCGAAGGACTGGCTGGCGGTGTGGGTGGCGTTTCTCCTGGCGAGCGTCTCGCTCATGCTCGCCATCATCGCGGCGAACATGGAGCAGCTGGCCGAGCGGGCGACGGCGATCGCGAAGGAGCGCAGCGAAGCGCTCGTGAGCTACGCCAAGATGATCACCCTCGGAGAGCTCTCCTCCAACATCGCGCACGAAGTGAACAATCCGCTCGGGATCCTCAAAGGGCTTTTGACCATCTTGCGCATCGAAGTCATCGACAACAAATCGGACGAAACGATCCTGAAGCCCGTCTTCGAGCGCATCGAGAGCACCGTCAACCGCCTCAGTCGCATCATTCAGAGTATGCAAATTCTCTCGCGTGACGGTTCTGGCGCCCCCAAGACGCGCATGAACCTGGAGAAACCGGTCAGTGTCTGCGTCGAGCTCGTTGAGGAGAAGTTTCGTAAGACCGGGATCGAGCTCATGCTCAAGCTCGATCCCAAGGCGGTCATCATCGGCAACGAAAACGAAATCTCTCAGGTCGTGGCGAACCTTCTGAACAACGCCTATGACGCCATCAAGGATCTTCCGAAGCGCTGGATTTCGATCGAAACGCAGGCGTTCCCGACCCACATCCAGCTCAGTCTCACGGACTCCGGGCCGGGGATTCCGGAACACATCGCTCGCAAGATCATGCAGCCGTGGTTCACGACGAAGACCTTTAATCAGGGATCGGGCCTGGGACTCAGTATCTCGCAGAAGATCGTGCAAGCGCACAGTGGCACCCTGGAACTTGATGCGACCGACGCCCACACACGCTTCGTGCTGAAGTTCCCGTTGCCCGCTTAAGCTCGGATGTCTCGAAAGATAAAGAAGACTGCGCCCACCAGA
>JBKHVY010000211.1:0-4141 GCA_046569805.1 Bacteriovoracia bacterium
CATCCGGGAGGCCGCGCGTCTGTCGCGGGGTACGGTGAACTCAAGAACAAAACTTTCGACCCGTTGTTTGGGATTAACCACACCTGCGCCACTTTTAGAGATGACCTCGCAAGGCTTGGGCGACGCACCTGGTGCACCACGAAGAAGATCGAACAGCTTCAAATGCAGCTCGACATCATGATCGAATACGAAAACGAGAAGCGCTTTTTGAAAAAGAAAAGGGCCCTTATGAGGACCCATTTCGGATCTCAATCATCCCCACCTAAGTGAGGCAGTTACTAGTCGAAATCGATAGATGACGACGGAGACGTAAGGTCGACGTTCGACAGGTTGCCCGCCTGGCCCGAGGTGTTGAGACCCCAGCAGCGGAACTTATCCACGTCCACGGCCGCGCACGAGTGGTTATTACCCGTCGTGAGGTTGAGGAACGATTCTGGGAAGTCTGGGTTCGTCACCCGCGCCGCATCTGTGAGGTCCGTGCCCCAAGCATCAGGCGTGCTGGTTTCAGAGCCACCGTTCCCGAGGCGGCCGTTAGCGTCGCTGTCCCAGCACAGGACTTCGTTACCTTGGCCGCGCACGCACACGTTCGAGCTTCCCGCAGCGATACTGCGAAGGATATTGAACTCTGACGCCACGGTGCCGAAGGTCGAGTTGAAAAGAGCGGCCGGCGTGGAGACGCTTGCGAGCGGACTCGCGCTACGGCCTCTGCCATTGCCCCAGCACATCACATCCATACGTGTCGAATTAGTTTGGAAGACGGAGCAGATCGCGCGGTCGCCGGCGACGAGCCCCACCACCGGAAGGCCCGAGAAGGCAGCGTTGAACTGCACCGGGACGAAGGCGGGGTCGACCATGTCGGTCGGAGCCGCGCCCCACTCCGCGACGTCGCGGTCCTGGCCTAGCTGACCCAGGTTATTGCGGCCGAAGCAGTAGATGCGGCCGGAGACCAGGAGCGCACAGGTGACGTTCGTTCCGGCGGCCATTTGAACGACCGTTTCGTCGACGGGGAAGTTGATCGTGTTAAGCGCCGCCATCTCGTCGACACCGTCGCCGATGCAGAACGAGCTCGCTGTGTCGGTGCAGGCGGCACCGGTGCGCGGCTGGCCCAGCTGGCCGAACTCGTTCGAGCCCCAGCACTTCATGCGGCCCGTGTTCAAGAGCGCACACGCATGGTTCGATCCCGCGACGATGTCGACGACCTGGTCTCCGAGAATGAGGTTCGCGAGGTTATCACCCATCTCTCCGGTCTCATCACCGATGAACGTCGACGGTGAAATGTTCGGAAGCCCTTGGCCTAGTTGGCCGCGAGAGTTAATCCCCCAGCACTTGACGTTTCCGGAGCTCGAGAGCGCACAGGTGAAGTCTACTCCGGCGACGATCTTTGTAGGAACGAAGCCCGCGCCGAGGTTCACGGTCGGCAGCAGGGCCACCGTCTCTTCGGCGTCGATGCCGTAGAAGCCGTTGTTGGTAATCTCCGGAGCGGGCCCGTCGTAACCCAGGACGCTCTCCTTACCCCAGCACTTCACCTGGCCCCCGAGGAGACCACAGGTGTGCTCCGCACCCGCGGCGAGGCGAACGGCGTCGCTTACGTCGATGGTGAGGGTCGCGAGCGGGTTGGTGAACACGGCATCGGTTCCGGGAGTCGCGGACATGTGGAGCTCGATCGTCTCCGCCGCCTCGGGCGTGGTGTCGTTCGTGACCGTGAAATTGAGAACGATGTTCTGATCGATGTTACTCGGATTCACGATGAAGGTCCCGTCGGCGAGGTTATGGTCCACGCCCGGCGTCGCCGACGTCGCCCCGGGGCTCGGGTCGAGCGTGGTGTAGCTCAGCGTGATCGCCTTGCCGATCGGCGGCACGGTGACGGTGAAGAAGACCGAGTCCCCTTCCTGCGCGGTCGCGACACTTGGGGTCGCGGTGATGGTAGGAGCGGGATCATCGTCTAAGATGGTGCGCGTGACTTGCGTGTTGGTTTCGCTCAGGCGCGAGTTGATCACCGCCGAGGCGACGAAGCGGATCGTTTCGTCGTTCTCGAACAGAGTGTCGTCGACGTTCGTCGTCGTGACCGACGCTTCCTGGGTGTAGGCCGGGATGACGATCGTGCTGTCGGCGAGCGTCGTCGTGTAGTCGTCGGTGATCGCCGTGCCTTGGAGACTGACGTTGACCTCGATCGGCACCACGGTGGTGATCTTCGCCGGGGCGAAGTTCGGGACCGCGAGGCCCGTGGCGAAGTCGCGGTTACAGGTCGCCCCGTTGCGGTAGCAGTTCGTCAGCACGGCGTAGAGTGGGAGGGCCTCCGTGTTCGCTTCCGACACGCTCTCCGCGACGGACAAGGTCTCGACCGTGTTATCGAGCGCCAGGTGCACGAAGGGCCGGGGGTCGTTGTCGAGGATCGACACCACCATCTGGTTCTGCGAGCTACTCACCGTCGCTTCGCCGCCGAAGGGGAGCGAGAGCGTGAACGTCGCGGTCTCGGTGTACTCGTAGTTCGAATCGTTGTTGAGGTTCAAGGGGTGAACGCCGGTGACCTGGCCCGCCGGGATCACGATGTCGACGGTGCCCGCGGCGAGGTCGTTCGGGTCGTCCACCGTACCGTCGGAGGTGATCGCCTGGAAGTACTTCGCGGCGTTCGGCGTGGTCGTCGTTCCGGGGTCGCGCACGCGCGCCACGAGCTCCGAGCGCACGGTGATCGGCTGGTAGCTCGGGCGCTCGAGGCGCACGACGATGGCGGCGGAGCTATCGCTCTCCGTAAAGGACTGCGTAAGGACTTCGTAGCCCACGGCCGGCTGCGGATCGTCGTCGTCGATCTGGACCGTGGTGGTGCCAGGGCTCGCCGGCTGTAAGAGCAGGATGTTCACGCCGTTACAGATCGCAGACGAGATCGTCACCTGGAGCGTTTCGTTGGTGACGCCTTCGTACATGTTGTCGTTGATGACGTTGTAGCTCAACGTGGTCGACGACTGGCCCGGGGCGAGGCCCGCGGTCGAAAAATTAAAGTCGTGGTCGCTGCCGAAGATCGCCGTGCCGGCGCGCGCGAGGCCCACGGTCATGGATCCTTCGCAGGCCGGGAAGCCGGGCTTGACGTGCACCGTGAGGGTCTGGGCCGTGGCGGCTTCGGAGACCACCGGGTCCGGGTTCGCGAAGCCGATCTGCGGCACCAGCTCGTCTTCGAGGATGGTGATGTTCTGGAGGGCCGTGGAGAGCGTCCACGGGCCCGTGCCGAGCGTCGCGGTCAGACTCTTCTCGCCGCCGTAGAGGTTGTTGTTGAGAAGATCGATGGTGAGCGTACCAGAGGACTGGCCCGCGGTGATCGTGATCGAACCTACGGGATACTGGTAGTGCGCGCCGCGGACGGCGGTGCCCGTGAACGTGACGGGAACGACCATGTCACTCTGGGCGGTGATGCCGTTGGTGATCGCCGCCGTGAGCGTGAAGCTGCCGTCGTATTCGAGGGGCGACGGGTCCGAGGTGCTTAGGCCCAGCGCGGGAAGCTGTTCGTCGTCGGTGATGGTCGCCGTGTGGACGATGCTCGTCCCGAGCGAGCCGTTGGTGGCGGACTGAAGAGTGAGCACGAGCGTTTCCGTGCCCTCGTAGCGCTGGTCGAAGCACAGCAACAGACCCATCGGCATGAGCGTCGTGCCCGCGGGGATGACGATGGAGCCCGTGGCCGACACGTCGGAGGTCACGGTGCACGAACCGCTCGTCGAGGTCGACGCCGATCCGCCGATCTGATAGCTAACGGTGATGTCGCGCTGGCTCGCGCGGCTTAGGACGAGGTTCACGGGAAGAGTCTTTGGATCACTGGGCGCCTCGGCGATCGTCTGCGACGCGAGCTGGAACGCGACCGTCGGAGGCGCGTCGTTGTCGAGGATCGTCACCCGGTGCGTGGCGGTGCTCTGAGAGTATCCCATCGTGTTGGAGAGGACCACGTCGAGCACTTCGTCTTCCTCGTCGACGCCGTCCTGGACCGCGGTCACCGGGATCGAGACGCGCGTCTGGCCCGCCGGGATGACGACGGTCGTAGCACCCAGGACCCAGTCCAGCGCCCCTTGCGTGGTGACGTTCGTGCCCGTAAGCGTGAGCGTGATGTCCTCCCCGCTCTGGCGGTCGAGCGCGGAGTTGAGCGGATCCTGCAGGCGCA
>JBKHVY010000212.1:0-4107 GCA_046569805.1 Bacteriovoracia bacterium
TGCAGACCGATAAGCTGGAAGAAAATAACCAGGTCTGTCCGTATTGCGATCACCACTACCGCATGGGCGCGCTCGAGCGCATCGAACTCTTGTGCGACGAGGGAAGCTTCAAAGAGCATGCCGCTGACCTCGCCAGCAGTGATCCTTTAAAATTTAAGGATAAGATCGACTACTCACAGCGCCTCCAGGCCGCCTACAAGAGCACTGGCACCACTGACGGCACCGTTTGTGGTGTGGGGCTGATCGAAGGCCAGCCCGTCGCTATGGCCGTGATGGATTTCCGCTTCATGGGTGGATCCATGGGGGTTGTGACCGGTGAGAAAGTTGCGCTTGCGATGGACCTTGCTTACGAGCAGAAGATCCCGTGCGTGGTCATTAGCTGCTCCGGCGGTGCGCGCATGCAAGAGGGGATCCTCTCGCTCATGCAGATGGCGAAGACCTCGGCGTCAAGGGCCCGTCTGAAAGAGGCGAAGTTACCCTATATTTCTGTTCTTACAGATCCTACAACTGGTGGCTGTGCGGCGAGCTACGCCATGCTCGGAGACCTCAACATCGCTGAGCCCAAGGCCCTGATTGGCTTTGCGGGCCCACGGGTTATCGAGCAATCCATTCGCCAGACCTTGCCCGATGGTTTCCAGCGCGCTGAGTTCTTGCGGGACCACGGTTTCATCGACCGGATTTGTAGTCGCAAAGAACTCAAAAAAGAACTTTCCTTCTTCTTGCGTCTGTTGGCCCCTGTCTCAGGGACATGACCCCCGGCGAACTGCAAGACTGGCTCATGCTTGCTTACGGGGCGGAGAAGTTTCGCCCCGGACTCGAGCGCGTGGGGACCTTCCTCGCTCCAGAATTGGCCGAGGTAAAGAAGCTCGACCCGAAAATTGTGACGGTCGCCGGAACTAACGGGAAAGGTGAGACCTCCTACACACTCGCGGCGATGGCCCGTGCCGCAGGCGTGCCCTTCGTCCTCTGGACGTCTCCTCATATTCACTCCGTGTGCGAGCGCTTCCAAAACCTTGCCGGAGCGATCAGTAGCGATGAACTGAGCGAGCTTCTGATCGAGGGTGAGAAGTTGCGCCAGCGCGCGGGTGTGGGGCTGAGCTACTACGAGGCGCTGTGGGCGGCGTTCGTGCGTTGGGGACTTGAGCAAAAAGCCTCGCTGTGGATTCTCGAGGTGGGACTCGGAGGCCGTTATGACGCCGTGAATCTCCTTGATGCTCACGTGGTGGGGTTGTGTTCGATCTCGCGCGATCACCAGGAATTCCTGGGGCCGCGCTACGATTTAATCCTCGGGGAAAAACTCGGAGTTGTCCGACCAAACAGCACGCTTATTTCGGCGCTCGAGCTTTGCTACCTGCGGGAGCGCGCGCGCGTCGGAAACGAGCGCTCTCGGGACTTGTTTGCGACGGGTGCGCTCGACAGCTCGTTGAGCTTTTCAGAGCGCAACCGTATTTTGGCCAGTGAGCTGTGGCTTGCGCTGGGTTACGCAGCTCAGGAACTGCCACAAGGAAGTCTTATCGCCCGTGGTGAGGTGCTGGAGTGGCAGGGGCACCGCTTCACCTTCTACGGCTCACATAATCCCGATGGAGTGAGAAAATTGGTTCAATTTCTGCGGTTGAGTTCCTACAATCGTCAGAAGGAGTTTTACCATCAAGTCTGGGCTGCCTTTTCGGAGCGACCTCAGATGGATCTACGGGTGATGGCGCGAATGCTCGCAACACTAGGGAGCGAGAATACCTGCGTTCGTATCACGCGCTTTGAGCACCTAAAGGCCGCAGGGCCCGCGGGATGGTGGGGTGAGAGCGAAGGATCGCACACACAATATTTCCATGACTGGACTGAGCTTTTCCAACTTCTCGCACCTCACACGGACCGGTCGGTCCTGGTGGTGGGGTCGTACTACTTTGTGGCTCTTGTGCAGTCTCATCTGCTGGATCGCGGGGCCACGCGAAGCTTTCTCAGCGGGACCACAGTTTCAGCTCGGTGACTCACTTTCCATCTTCTCTGACCGGGCCTTTCGCAAAGAGGGCGGTGACGTGTTTGAAGCCGTTGGGAACGTGGTGGTGGTTAACCAGAAAGACACGCTCTACGGCGAAAGCGCGACCTTCGATCGGCGCACCATGGTGTTCCGCGTGGACGGAAACGTGCGCTTCATCACGGAGGAGTTGACCCTCTACGGCTCGCAGCTCGAGTACCACGCTCTCACGGGCCAGGCCACGGTGAAGAACGCGCGCATCATCCATCCGCAGTTCAACATCGTCGCCCGCGAACTCTACCGCCGCTCGGACAAGCTCCTCGAGGCGCACGAAGCGGAGTTCACCACCTGCCGGGACTGTACCGAGTCCTGGGCGGTCTACGGTCGCAAGATCATGATGTACCTCAACGACCGCGCCGAGATCTACCACGGGCTGGCGAAGATCAAAGGTGTGAGCGTTTTGTATTTGCCCTACATGGTGGTGCCGCTCTCGAAGCGCAAGTCGGGACTTCTCTTCCCGCGCATCGCCAGTCGTGTGGGGGAGGGCCTCTCGCTGGAGCAGCCGGTCTTCTGGGCCATCGACGAAACGAAAGACGCGACCATCACGCCCACCTTCTGGGCCAAGCGTGGCTACGGAGCGGATGCCGAGTACCGCCAGAACTTCGGCGTCCAGCGCTGGTTCGAAGGTAGTACGCGGCTCTTGAACGATACGATCTACCTGCCCGGAAAGAACGACCAGTCCGAGTCCGGCCAGAACTACACGCGCTACTTCGCTGACTTCGAGAACCACTGGCTGTGGAACTCGAACTGGTCACAGCACTTGCGTTTCACGGACACGCGCGACCTCGACATTGTGCGCGACCATCCGCTCTACACTGACGATCGCGTGATCTCTAGTGACTTCGGCTTCAATGGCTTCCTGGATGGACGAGGCGAGCAGTGGGCCCTGAGCATTCAGGGTGAGTACTCGCGCAACCAACTCTTCGCGGACCCTGAAGACTTCGACCGAGAGTACGTGCAGACGCTGCCGCGCGTGGCGCTGAGCTCGACGCCGGTGACACTCGTGCAGAGTGAGTTGCCACTGCTCAGGCATATTTACGCTGGCGTGGACACGAGCTTCACGCGTTTCCGGCGCACGACCTCGGCCCCCTCGGATCCGATTCGCGATGCGGATCGGTTCTCTGCCAGACCTTATCTCACATGGCACATCCTCAATTGGGGACCGCTTTCGTTCAAGACCGAAGCGAACTTCGATTTCCAGCGCTACCGCTTCCCGGAGCTCGATCGCGGGACCGGAGCCGAGAAGAATGCCATGCTTGTGCAGAGTGAGATGGCCTTCACGATGGACCGGATCTTCGGCCTCTCGTTCGAGGAGAAGATCTCTCTGAACGAGCTGCCACCAGAGTACGTCAAACAGCTGCGCGAAGGGCGCGGCGAGGGGCCTAAACCGCTCACGGAGTCGACCAAGAAAAGCAAGCTCGTCGGGCAGCTCACGCCACTTGAGTCGAGTCTCACGGATGACGGCATCGTCGTCGCGCGCCAGGCCTATCGCCACTCTCAGGAGTTCAAGTTCGTCCACCACTACATCACGAGTGAGTCGGAGTCGGGCAACCGTGCGTTCCTCGAGCAGATCCGCAGCAACACTGGTTGGTTCGACTACACTGATGCCATCCGCTCGCAGGAATACCTCTTGGGTGCCAACACCACACGAACCGTGATTCCGCCCACCAACACGCTCGACTTCCAGTGGAACAACGTCTTGATTCGGAAGTCTCCGCGCGGCACCGACTGGCGCACCGACCAGCGCTACCTGCGCGACAACTTCACCTACCAGCGCGTGGGATACTTCAATCTCTCGCAAGGCTATCTCTTCGACCAAGAGTTTGATGACTTCCGCGATAAGCTCACGCGCCTGGCGCTCCAGGCGGGCTACATCGCTCCACGCTGGTCGCTCTCGATGTCGGAGTACTTCTTCCATCGCAACAGCCAGCACTTGTTCCAGCTGGCCTGGCAGCGCGAGTTCGACTTCCTCAATCTCCTCGCGGCCTACAACTACAACTCGCTTGAGCGGCGCCGCTTTAACACGCTCTCGACCGGGGTCCAGGTGCGACCGACCGACACGCTGGGCGTCTCCT
>JBKHVY010000213.1:0-4091 GCA_046569805.1 Bacteriovoracia bacterium
TAATTCTTAGCAGATTTTTGCGTGGGAGCCTTGCGATACCGGGGATTGAAATAAGTCCCGGCATTATACTCGTTATATACATTGTTCATCTGTCATGGGTGTTAATACGAATAACTCTTGCTGAATCACTGACTTACTCTTCGAGGCAATTAATAATTATGCACTCGGAAGCTTCACTTTTTTCATTAGCGAGCTTGGTATTAATGCAATCTTTTTTCGAGAGGTAATTTCATTTATAAGTCTATTTCTTCAATCGATTTGGGATGATAAAAAACTGGGGTAAAAAGATTGTTGATGACGCAGCAAAAGAAATTGATAAATTCGATGATGAAGAAGCAGACGACACCAAAACTCAATGCCCTCAAGAAGGAGGAATTAAATGAAGACAATCTTTAAGGTATTAGATTGGTCTCGCTTTCTCCCCTACTTAATTACTGAGATTTTATTTTTATTATTAACATACCCAGGCTTAGAAAAGATAAGCATTCATATCGACGCAGGGTACGCGAGCTATATTATCGCGAGCAGTGCAATCGTGCTTGCAGTTCACGTAGGCCCTCGCGTTCATGATCTTGAAATATGCCGCAAACAAGGAATCAACGGAAAAGAAAATTGTCCTGCGATTATTTGAAAGGTTTAACATCCTCTTCGGAATCGTCATCGTTTTCGAGGGAACATGTAGTGGTTTTTTTCAATACAGAGAGTGGGCGTACGGAGTGTCTAGATCCGAAACAATAATTGAAAAGATTAACGATAACTGGAACGACGAGCAGCTAGAGAAGTCGCGGATGATCTCAAAGGAACTGGATAAGTCTGCACGGGAATACACAGAGGACATCTACTTGAAGTGGAAGTCTTTGAAGAGGGCAGATTAGTCTCAAAGGCACCTTCTCCCCCACTCTCCCCGCTCGAAGACATAAAAAAAGGGCCCCGGAGGGCCCTTTCTTGTGACTAGCGGATGAACAGCATGTCGTAGTACTTCGGCAGGGGCCACGCCTCCTCCGGCACGACCTCCTCGACGTTGTTGCAGAGGCCCGCGATCTCGGTCGAGATCGGCATGAGCTCGTGCGCGATCTTGTCGGCGTAGGCTTCCTCGCCGAGCGTCTTGTGGTAGCGCTCGCAGCTGCCGTCGAGGATCTCGAGCTTCGCCTGGAGGTCCTTCGTGATGGTGCCGAGGCGCTTGAGCATCTCCGTCTCGACGCTCACGTCGCCGCCGGCGGCCTTGATCGACGCGATCGAGTTCGAGAGCTTCGTCTTGTAGGCGATCGCGCACGGGAGGATCTGCTTGTGGACCATCGCCGACTGCGTGCGGAACTCGATCTCGCGGCACTTGATGTAGCGCTCGAGCATGACGTTGGCGCGCGTCTGGATCTCGCCGGCGCGGAAGACGCCGGTCTCGGTCAGGAAGCTGATCTTCTTCTGGTCCTTGAAGACCTTGATCGCCTCGGGCGTGGTGCGATTGTTCGAGAGGCCGCGGCGGGCCGCTTCCTTCACCCACTCGTCCGAGTAGCCGTCGCCGTTGAAGACCACGGCCTTGGCGTGGTTGTAGTACTTGTGCGTAATCATGATGAGCGCTTCGTCGACGGACTTGCCGGCCTTGGTCTGCTCCTCGATGAACTGGTTCGTCTCGGCCAGCACTTCGGCCACCGCGGCGTTCAGGATCGAGAGCGGGTACGCGATCGAGGCCGACGAGCCGCAGGCGCGGAACTCGAACTTGTTACCGGTGAAGGCGAACGACGAGGTCCGGTTGCGGTCCGTGTTGTCCTTGAAGAGCGAGGCGAGCTGGCGGGCACCGAGGTCCATAGCCTTCTTCGTCTCCGGCGTAAACGTTCCACCGGCGACCATGGTGTCGAGGATCTTCGTGATGGTGTCGCCGAGGAACACCGACATGATCGACGGCGGAGCTTCGTTGGCGCCCAAGCGGTGGTCGTTACCGTGGCTCGCGATCCCCATGCGGATGACGTCGGCGTGGCGGAAGAAGGCCTCGGTCACTGTGGCGACCATGGCGAGGAAGCGGTAGTTCTCGTGCGGCGTCTGGCTTGGCTCGAGGAGGTTCAGCCCCGTGTCCGTGGCGATCGACCAGTTCAAGTGCTTACCCGAACCGTTGACGCCCGCGAACGGCTTCTCGTGCAAGAGGCACACGAAGTCGTGCTTCAGGGCCACGGTGCGAAGGATCGTCATGACCATCTGGTTGTTGTCGGCGGCGGTGTTCGAGTCCTTGAAGATCGGAGCGAGCTCGAACTGGCCCGGGGCCACTTCGTTGTGGCGGGTCTTCGCCGGGATGCCCATCTTGTAGAGCTCGATCTCGACTTCCTGCATGTACGCCAGAACGCGGTCTTCGATCAGGCCAAAGTAGTGGTCTTCGAGCTGCTGGTTGCGCGACGTGAGCGAGCCCATCAGTGCGCGGCCCGTCATCACGAGGTCCTGGCGCGAGAAGAAGAAGGCCTTGTCGATGAGGAAGTATTCCTGCTCAGCGCCGCAGGTGGTGAAGGCGCGCTGGACATTCTTTTCACCGGTGAGGTGACAGAACTTCAGGGCCTCTTCGGAAACTTTCAAGTCCGAGCGCAAGAGCGGAGTCTTGGTGTCGAGCGCGTCGCCGTGGTAGCTCACGAACGCGGTCGGGATGACGAGCGTCTTGCCGTTGACGGATTCGCGGATGAAGATCGGTGACGTGAGGTCCCAGGTGGTGTAACCGCGGGCCTCGAAGGTCGCGCGTGAGCCGCCGTGAGGGAACGACGAGGCGTCGGGCTCGCCCTGCATGAGCTGTGAGGCCGAGAGGTGCTCCATCGGGCGGTCGTTGTCGAAGCTCAAGAAGGCGTCGTGTTTCTCGGCGGTCGCACCCGTGAGCGGCTGGAACCAGTGACAGAAGTGCGTGGCACCTTTCGAGATCGCCCACTCCAGAACGGAGTTTGCGACCTTCGTCGCGAGCGGCTTATCGATGGTGCGCTTGCCGTTGATGACCTGGTTGAGGTTTTCTTTGTCTTCCTGGGAGAGGCTCTTTGAGAGGTGGAAGTTGTACACGTTTTCGCCGTAGTACTGACTCACCTTGAGGTAGCGCCCCTGCTCGTTCATCGGAACGTCGCACTTGCGCGGCACGCGGCCATAGGCCCGGATCTTTGATTCACTACGCATCGAGTTTGCCATAAATAGATTGTCTCCCTTGGCGGTTTAAAATAATTCAATTTTATGAGGGTCTTTGGGGGCCAACAAGCGTGGACTTATTGCCGTTCTTTATTCTAGTGTTAATTGGCGCTCGTGGGGGAATAGACCGTAATAAATATTTCCTAAAGACTCGCGCGACTCAATCACTCAGGATGCTCCGTGACACAAGGTCCAAAGACCTCTTTTACTTCTTTCATTAAACGCCTGGTCTTGCGCCGGCGCTGGCACTATTTAGGCGGCATCCTGTCGGTGATCCTCTTGGACGCCGTAGATATGCTCCCAGCGCTGATCGTGAAGCGCATCACCGATGAAGTGCAGCGCGCGCCGCACGAGCTGCCGATCCTGCAATACGCACTCACATTAGTCGGATGCTACCTGCTCATTTCTCTCTTACGTCTGTCCTGGCGCTTTCTGTTGATGATCCCTTCGCGCACCATGGAGCGCGAGCTGCGCCAGGAAGCCTATGAGAAAATTCTCGCCGGCGACTACGCTCGTGCCTCGCGGCTCAAAATTGGCGACGTCATCAGCACCCTCTCCCAGGACATCGGGAATATTCGCATGTTCATGGGGCCCGGCATTCTCGTACTCTTCGACTCACTGGCCTACCTGATCTTTATCCCCGCCACCCTCTTCTATATTCTGGGCTGGGGAGCGATCTGGGTGCTCTTGCCCTTCGTGGGTCTGACGCTCGCGGTGGCGATCGTGCACAGGCCTCTCGAGAAGGGCTACGCCGCGGTCTCGGACACCATGGGGGATCTCTCCCAGTACGTCTACGAAGAGGCCCAAGGCGCGCGCTTCTTCCGCACCGAAGGGCTGATCGAGCTGCGGCGAAAAAAATACGACCTCATCCTGCAAGGCCTCTTCGGCCGCCAGCTCGGCATCACCAAGTGGGAGCTGGGGCTCGACGGCACACTCCAGACCGTGATCCA
>JBKHVY010000214.1:0-4057 GCA_046569805.1 Bacteriovoracia bacterium
CTCAGACAATTTTTAAAAGCCACGAACTTTCAAATCCTTAGGCAAAACCCGCATATTAGCGCTGACTTAACACTTCTTTATATACTTGAAATGTCTTTTCACCCGTCCTTCGGTAGGAGAATTCCTGCGCCAAATTGTGGGCACTTTGGATGAGTTTCTCCTTCAGCGTCCCGCTCACGTAGACCGTGTTCTCGACGTGGGTCGCGAGCATCTGCACGTCACCAACCTGCGCCAGTAGCCCCGTCTCTCCGTGGCGCACGATCTCCGGGATCCCTCCCGCCGCGGTGGCGACCACGGGAAGCTGGACCGCGAAGGCGTCGAGGATGCTGGTGCCTAGACCCTCTTCCTTGGATGTGATCAAAAACGCATCGGCGCTTCTGAGGAAGCTAGGGACGTCTTTCCTGAAACCTAAAAAGTGGACGGTCCTCTCAAGGCCAATGGTTTTCGCCTGCTCTTTGATCGCCTCCGCGAGGGGGCCATCGCCGCAGATGACGAAGTGCAGGTCAGGTCTTGAGAGCTTAAAGGTCTCACACACCTTGAGAAACGTCGGATAGTCTTTTTGATCGGAGAGGGCCGCGGTGGAGACGACGACGCGCGAGTCCTTGGGAATGTTGGCGAGCGTGCGAATATCAACGGTGGGGGCAGCGGGAAAGCGATCCATATCGATGCCGGAGTACACGGTCTTCGCTTTCTCAGGATCTTTGAGGTCTTTCGCGATGATCTGGCGGATCTTATCCGAGACGCACAGGAAGCGCGCGATCGAGGGATGGTTAAACTTCCAGCGCGAGAAGGCGTTGGGCTTTATGGGGTAGTCGGTGCGCTTACTAACGATCACCGGAACTCCTGCTCCCAGTTGAGCGGCGAGAACTCCGAGCGTGTGGCCATGCCCTGAGTGCGTGTGGATAAGATCGATCTTCTGATCCTTCACGATCTTTTTGATCTTCATGGCGGAGTAGAGATCCCATTCGCCACGTAAAGGCAGCTCGATCGCTTCCGGATGGCGCTTCACCATCTCCGAGCCCGTGCGGGCGACGAGCACGGTTTCGACGTTGAGGGATTTCAAAACGCCCATGAGATAGGAGATCTGCTGTTCGCCGCCGCGCCAGGTCCGTTCCGTGGAGATGTGAAGGATTTTCATCGTTAAGTCCTAGAAGTTGAGGCGGGCCTGCAGAAGACCACCGTTGTAGCCTTGAAAACCTGAGCTTCCAGCAACTCCACCAGTTCCTGGATTCAGGGAGGTCGCACGATTGGACTCTTGTCGAAATAGTACAGACAAACGAAGGATCGAGGATTCGAAGAAAAAGCCCCAGTGCTGATCAGTGCCACGGATAGAATGGGTATCCGAATCAGTTTTTGGTCGATAGCGGTACATGCCCTCAAGACCGAGGTAGCGTGTAAGGTAAAGGTTCGTAAGGATCCCTTGAAACTGTTGCTCGTATTTTAAAAATAACGCCGTATCGGATTTTTGCGTTCCAGTAAAAAGTGTCACGTGCGTGGACTGAGTCGAAGAACCAAGAATACGTAGATAGAAGGTACCTTCGTCGCGGTTCCACCACTTCTGGCTGAACTTGTATTGCTCTCTCTGGATACTAATTCCAACAGGTCCGAGAAAGGCCTGTAGACCGCCGCTCGCAACTTTAAGCGGCTGCTTTTTTTGAGGATGGAGATCATTGTTGCCGTACTTCAAAGTCCCCATCCGCACATCCGCCATGAGCTCGAACATCGGGGCTTTCTTGGGGTTGTAGGGGAGCCACTGTTCGCGGGGCTTGGAGCGGCGGTTGCGCACGAAGAGGTTTTCGAGGGCCCAGCGCGTGCGGATCTTCTCGTACATCTTGAGGTTGACCTTGTCGTACACGCTGGCGTGGGCGGACGAGGGGCCTGAGATGAGGAGCCAGAGCGCGAAAAAAAGCATCCTCCGATGATAGCGGGTTGTCTGGCACTTGTCTCATGCTCCGCGGGGGCTTTCGTGGCATAGTAGGAGCATGAAAAACTACGTTGTGATCGGCGGAAGCCATGGTGTCGGTGAGTCCCTCGTCTCTCTTTTAAAAAATGAGGCGAATCTCTATTGTTTTTGCCGCACCGAAGTACCCGGAGTGACCTACACCCCCTTCGACGTCCTGACTCAGGACTTATCCATGGATGCGCTGCCGGATGTCATCGACGGCGTGGTCTACTGCCCGGGCTCCATCACGCTGAAGCCCTTTCACCTCCTGAAAGACGAGGACTGGGACACCGAGTGGAAGCTCAACGTCATGGGCGCCGTGAAGGTCCTGAAGGCGCTCTACCCGCGCCTGAAGAAGTCCGAGGGCGCGAGCGTCGTCCTCTTCAGCACTGTTGCTGCCAAGAAGGGCATGCCCTTCCACGCCTCGATCGCCACCGCTAAGGCGGGCCTCGAGGGCCTCGTGCACTCGCTCGCCGCCGAATGGGCCCCGCTCATCCGCGTGAACGCCGTAGCACCCTCTCTGGTCGAGACTCCGCTCGCCGCAAAGATCACCGCAAACGCCAAGGTCCGCGAGGCCTCGGTCGAGAAGCACCCCCTCAAGCGCATCGGGACACCCGACGACATTGCTCAGGCAGCGAAGTACCTTCTCACACCGGCGAGCGGCTGGGTCACGGGCCAGGTGCTGGCCGTGGACGGAGGGATGTCGCTATAATCGGAGCATGCAGAACCTCGATTTGTTCAAAGGTATCCGCTTCTTCGAAGCCTTTCCCGACGCTCAGCTCGCCACCATCTTGCCCCTCACGGAGCGCAAGACTTTTGCTGCGGGGTCGCTGATCCTTGACCAAGGGGCGCTGAACCTCGATCTCTACTTCATCTTGTCCGGGGCCGTGGAAGTCTTGGTCGACGGCGTCTCCGTCGGTACCATCTCAAGCCGAGGCCAGGTCTTCGGCGAGATGTCGATCGCCAACCACACCACCTGCACCGCCACCGTGCGCGCGAAAACCGAGTGCGTGATGCTGGTCCTGAACTTCGAGGAACTCAAAACCGCGATCCCCGCTGGCGAGCGCGCGAGTGTCCTCATGCACTTCTACCAGGCCACCTCCGAGATCCTGGCGAAGAAACTCATTAGCACCAACCAGATCGCCAAAACCTTCCGGGCCGACCATGGCGCTTAAAAAAAAGGCGATCGTCGTCCACTCCGGCGGCATGGACTCGAGCCTCTGCCTCGCACTCGCCGTGAAGGAATTTGGCGCTTCGAATGTTTTGGCGCTCTCGTTCGACTACCACCAGCGCCACAGCATCGAACTCACCCGCGCCAAGATGATCGCCGCTCACTTTGGCGTCGACCACGCCGTGCTCTCGATCACCGCCCTTCATGAAATCACCGAAAACTCGCTCACGCGGGATGTGCCGATCACGCACGCTGCGGGAAGTGCCCCCAATACTCTGGTTGCAGGTCGTAATGGCCTCATGGCCCGTCTGGCCGGCATCCACGCCCACACGCTCGGGGCGAAGTGCATTTACCTGGGTGTTATGGAACTCGAAGCCGCGAACTCCGGCTACCGCGACTGCTCGCGCGCCTACATGGATCTCATCCAAGAGGCCCTGCGGATGGACTTCGCGGATCCCACCTTTGAGATCCGCACGCCGCTCGTGAGCCTGACGAAGCTTCAGACCATGGAGCTCGGCTTCGGACTCGGAGTTCTAGAATATCTCCTCGAGACCACCGTCACCTGCTACGAGGGTAAGCCCCATGAAGGCTGTGGTGTGTGTCCGGCCTGTAAGCTTCGTAACGACGGCGTGCGCGCGTTCGTGAAGGCGCAACCGGGCGTGGAGTTTTCCTGGAAGGGGAAGCTCTAGTTTACCTGGTACCTTTTTTCCAGCGAACTTCATACATTCCTGACTTCACTAGAAATTCATAGGAAATGTCTTTGTTAGCGCAAGTGCCCTTTTCCACAGTTCGAACAGTGTGCGAAGTCGTGAGTTGTCTTTCTTCAATCGCCCATGAACACTGCAATCGAGCCTTAAGGTCTCCTAGTTCTTCAGGGCGGATCAACAAAAATTGCTCTTGGATTTTTCCGTCTTGATCGAAGAAATGAGCACTCTTAATTGATT
>JBKHVY010000215.1:0-4011 GCA_046569805.1 Bacteriovoracia bacterium
AACTCAGTGCGATGGCAACAAAACATCGCCTCACAATCGACCTGTGGGGCAAGTCCTTCGGTGGCAGCGGTGGGTTCCCGTCGCACGGTGGCCTCAACACCGAAGAGGTCCGGGCCGGCGTCCGCGACGCCCTCGCGCGCTGGGGCCTCGACACCAGTCGCGTGATGACGTTTTCTCCGACCACGCTCTCGGTCTCCATCCCGCGGCGCCTTCCGACGTTCTGTCCGGGGTGTCCGCACCGTGAGACGCTCTCGATCATGAAGGAGATCCGCGCCGATCTGGCGCAGAAGAACATTTCCCTCATCAGCCACGGCGACGTGGGCTGCTACTCCCTGTCGTTCCTCGAACCCTTCAAGGAGATGCACGACCTCTCGGCGATGGGCCAGGGCGGGGCGCTCGGCGCCGGGACGGACCTCTTCACGCAGAACCCGTCCGTCGTGCTGATGGGCGACTCGACGTTCTTCCACTCCGGGATGACGGCGATCTCGAACTCCGTGCAGATGAACCACAACATCACCTACATCCTGCTCGACAACGACAACACCGCCATGACGGGCCACCAGGTCACGCCGCGCTCGGGCCAGTCCGTCGAGGGCGTCGTGCGCCCACGGCAGAGCATGCTGGACGTGGCGCGGTCTCTGCGCGTCGACCACGCCATCGAGGTGAACCCTTCCGATAGGTTCTTCTACAAGAACCTCATGACCGAGTTCATCGAGAAGCCCGGCGTGAAGGTGATCGTCTCCAACAAAGAGTGTGGCCTCACGTTCCATGGCCGCAAGAAGCGCGAAGAGCGCGCGCTCTTCAAGGCGGGGGACACGGAGAAGGTCCGGGGCTTCTACCAGATCAACACGCTCGCGTGCGAGGACTGTCGCGTCTGCGTCGAGATGACCGGCTGCCCGGGCCTCTCGCAGAGCTTCGACGCCTACGGCACGAAGGTCTCCATCGACCCGCAGATCTGCGTCTCCGACTCGTACTGCACGAAGCTCAAGGCGTGCCCGAGCTTCGAGCTGGTCGAGGTCTCGAACTACCACCCCACCAAGTACCTCGATAAAAAGCGCGAGGTCCTCGGGCCGCAGCTTCCGACGCCCGCCCCCCTCGTGACCCTCGACGGCATCGCTCGGGGCAGCGACTGGCGCGCGATCGTCATCGGCGTCGGCGGCTCCGGCGTTACCACCATCTCCCGCGTCGTAGCTGAAGCCGCGGAGTCGATGAGCGGCCGCGATGACCTGGACTTTAAGTTCGTGGACCAGAAGGGCCTCGCGCAGCGGAACGGAAGCGTCACGAGCCACTTGGCGCTCTTCCCCAAGGCGCGATCGCACGGGCAGGTCGTTCCGCTGGCGACGGCGAACGTCGTCGTGTCCCCGGATCTCCTCGAAGGCGCACGCGCCGTTCAGTACTTGTCGGAAGCCGGGTACCTCGTCGTCGACGAGGACTTCCAGGTCCCTCTCTCGATCATGCTCGACTCCGGGCGCGAGGCGCCGGTGATGACCGCGGAGGGCCTGCGCGCAGAACTGCGCGAGCGCCTCGGCGAGCGACTGATCATGGGACCGTTTAAGCGCCTGAGCTTCGAGCGCTTCCAGCGGCCCGTCTACGCCTCCGCGATGCTCCTCGGTGTCATGTTCCAGAGGGGCCTCCTGCCGTTCACTCTCGAGGACATGGAGAAGTCCTTCAAGGGCGCGCTCCCGGGGGGCGAGTTCCGGCCGAACTGGGAAGCGTTTAACTGGGGCCGGCAGTGGCTCCTCGAGGGCATGTCCGGACGCCCGGCCGATGACCTGGATCCGCTCCCGCTCCTGGAGGCCTCCGTCCGTCGGGTCAGTTACCCCTGGCAGAATCCGCAGCGCTTCGTGAACCTCTACAACCACCATCGCCACGCCGCCGAGAAGCTTCTGCCGTCGATCCCCGAAGCGCACTGGGCGCAGTACTTCCACGATCTCTTCGTGTTTGATCAAGGCGCGCTGGCCGCGCAGTTCTCGGAGGATGTGCGCCTGGTGGCCGAGTCACCGCTGGCGGATGAGGAGAAGGCGATCGCCGTGCGCGTGCTCGCGAAGACCTACTGGATCAAAGACGAGGTCTTCGTTTCGCACCTGATGGTCTCTCCGCTCAAGCTCCGCCGCGACCGAGAGCGCTACCAGAAGCTCGGAACGAGCTTCTCCGTGAAGCACATCAATCGCCCCGCGTTCGTCGTGCTGGGGAAGAAGATCGAGTTCGACTTTAGTCCGAAGCCGTGGATGCTCCAGCTCATGCGCCATGTGCGTCTTCTTCGCACACTCATGCCGGCGTGGCACGCGGAGGAGAAGCGAATCGCTCAAGCCATTCGCACGAAGGTGCGAGAGCTCCTTTCTTACGATGGAAATGATCGTCGCTTGAAACTAGTTGAGCTCGATAACATCAAGGGATATCGTGAAGTGCGCTACAAGAAAGCCGCGGCCATACTATGAGCCGTATCATCGATGCCGTTTCCGTCATCCTCTGTTGCGGAGATGAGATCTTCGCCATCGAGCGGCAGCCCTTTCTCAAATCGTTCCCGGGCTACTGGGCTTTCCCTGGTGGGAAAGTTGAAGCGAATGATGGGAGTCCACTCGACCATGAGTTGCTCGCCGGGATTGAGCCGCATCTCTGGGGGGCGGTCCAGCGAGAAATTTTGGAAGAGCTCGGAGTCGACCTCGATCAACTGCTAGAGCGGGGGAGCGTGTCGCGGGTGACCTACCTCGGCCTTGCCGTGACTCCAGACTTTAACCCTTACCGGTTTGCCACGTATTTCTATAAGATCGACCTCCTCCAAAAGCCGACGTTCGTGGTCGATACGAACGAAGCCAAAACCGCTGATTGGTTCGCCTGCCACGAGCTGCTCCGGCGCTATGAAGTGGGACAGCTTCTCGCGGTTCCACCCATCGTACGAGTGCTCCGGGCGCTGGGAGAGGACATTGCTCGAGACTCCATTCCAGGTCTCAATTTTCAGTATGACCCCCAGAGAGAAGTACCGATGATCGAGTCGCTTAAGGGCGTACGCCAGTTCATGCCGCGCTCCCACACGCTGCCACCGGCGAGTCGGACGAACTGTTTTCATCTAGGTGATGAAGCAAGCCACCAGTTTATCGTCGATCCGTCGCCGGAAAGCCGTGAAGAAATGCAGCGATTGATCCACGCCCTCGAGGGCCATCGCGTGGATGCCATCATGCTCACGCACCACCATAGTGATCACCATCAGCATGCCGTAGACCTCGCCCGGTACTACGGCGTTCCCATTTGGATCAGCGCTGATAGCCATGCGCGGCTTCTTAGAATCGATCCACACTATTTCGCGGACACGAGTGTCCGCCACTTGCATGAAGGTGATATCGTTTCGACTTGGCTCGGCGAACCGCTCTTCGTTGTCGCTGTTCCGGGCCACGATGAGGGCCAGCTCGCACTCATGCCCGAAGGACGGGCGTGGTTTCTCGCGGGGGATCTCTTTCAGGGAGTCGGGACCGTTGTCATCGGTGACGACGAAGGTGACATGGCAAAATACTTTGCCACACTGGAGAAGGTGATTGGCCTAGCTCCGAAAGTTGTCTTTCCCTCGCACGGAATTGGCCTCGGCAGCACTTTCATCCTTGAGAAAACGCTCGAGCACCGAAGACTCCGTGAGGAGCAGGTCCGCCGCTTGAGCGCCGAGGGACGCACAGAGGACGAGATCCTCGCGACACTTTATAGCGACATTGACGTCGCTCTTCTTAAATACGCACGAAAAAACATCCGTTCGCACATGAAAAAGATCGAGAGGGAATCAGCGGGGTGAGGCGCAGCCGTAGTAGAAGACTCGATCAGGCCCTTCGCCGGTGTAGCGCGATCTCACTTGGTTGATGGCTTGACCGTCGGGACACTCAAAGCGCGCAGGAAGCTTAGGGACGTTAGCAACTCCAGCGAGGCCACCCGCGGAAGAGTCCGAAGGGACTCCCTTGTAGAGACCTTTGCAGCAGACATAGCTTGTCAGCCGGTCTTTTGTGCCCGGGTCGAAGCTTGATGCTTCTG
>JBKHVY010000216.1:0-3951 GCA_046569805.1 Bacteriovoracia bacterium
TGCCTCCGAAGCCAGGAATAAGACCCAATTTTACTTCCGGTAGCCCGAAGACTGCCGTTTGCGAAGCATAGATAAAGTCGCAGGCGAGCGCCATCTCGAAGCCGCCACCGAGAGCGAAGCCATTAACGCAGGCAATGACGGGATAGGGTAAGTACTCCATCATTACCGTCACCGTCTGACCCAGGCGCCCGAAGGCCCCAGCTTCCGCCGCTGTCATAGACGTCATCGCCGCGATGTCAGCCCCAGCCACGAAAGCCTTTTCTCCAGCTCCGGTCACAATAAGCCCTGTCAGTTTCATGCCTGCCGCTTGGCCCAAAAAAGTCTTGAGCTCCGCAAGTACCGTGGCGTCGAGAGCATTAAGTTTCTCAGGGCGATTGATCGTGAGAACTCCGATGCCATTCGCTTCTTCAAACTGCAGCGTCTGGAAGTTATTCATAGACGTAGACCCCTTTCTTATTCTTGCGCCCGTAGCGGCCTGCGGCCACGTACTGCTTCAAGAGCGGACAGGGCCGATACTTCGAATCCGAAAGCCCCGTAAACAGAACTTCCATGATCGCCAAGCAGGTATCCAAACCAATACAGTCTGCGAGCTCAAAGGGTCCCATGGGCTGGTTCGTACCAAGCTTCATGGCGGTGTCGATGTCCTTCGGTGACGCCACACCTTCATAGAGCGCGTAGAAAGCTTCGTTAATCATCGGCATCAGGATGCGGTTGACGGCGAAGCCTGGGTAGTCTTGCGCACGGACAAAAGTCTTACCCATTTTTTCAGAAACAGCTGCCACCGTATTAAAGGTCTCATCCGTAGTCTCCAGACCGCGGATTCCTTCCACCAGCTTCATGACCGGTACCGGATTCATGAAGTGCATCCCGGCGACGAGTTGCGGGCGCTTGGTCTGAGCCGCGATTTCAGTAATCGAGATCGATGAGGTGTTCGAGGCGAGAATCGCACCGGGCCTCACGACTTCGTCGAGTTTTTTAAAGATGTCGAATTTGAGTGCGCGGTTCTCAGTGGCAGCTTCGATCACAAGATCGCAGTCCTTAAGTTCGGTCATGTCCGAGACTTTCTTCAGTCGCGCCCAAGCCGCATCGGCGTCGGCGGCAGACCACTTGCCCTTCTCCGCGCCTTTGGTGAGTTGGCCTTTAATAAAATCGGCGCCAAAGTCGAGCGCGTTCTGGAAAGCATCAAACATATGGACCTGGTACCCCGACTGGATCGCAACTTGCGCGATTCCTCGGCCCATTTGTCCGGCACCAACGACCCCAATGACTCGGATGTTTTGCATAGTGACCCTCTGCAGTTAAAGTATGGATTTCTTTGGAGAAAAAACACTCTCACTGTGCCCTGAACGGGGTCTTTAGGTCAACACTGGACTGCGCCCAATAGGTTTACTTGCCATGGTCAGCAAAAGCGTCTATAACTTCGCGGATACATTAGTACCGATTTATTTTTAGGAGTGCATCGTGGCAAACCACAAGTCATCTGAAAAACGCGCACGTCAAGACAAGGTCAAGCGCATGACCAACAAGACAAAGAAAGCTTCTGCTCGTACAGCTGTTAAAGCTGTTCGTACGGCCATCGTCGCTGGCGATAAGACAACTGCTCTCGACGCTCTTAAGAAAGCTCAGTCGAAGCTGATGAAGGTTGCGAAGTCCCCAGCTCTCACAAAGAAAGCTGCTGCACGCAAGATCTCTCGCCTCACAAAGCAAGTCGCTTCTCTTACTAAGTAAGACGTAACGACCCTTGACCCAAGCATATAAAAGCCCATAGTGTTTCTACACTTTGGGCTTTTTTATTTTCTCAAGACCTGGAGGTCTTATGCGTTCACTTTTGATCCTTCCCCTACTCCTCATTCTTACAAGCTGCGGCATTCAATCCATACCCATGGCACTCAATGAAACCGAAGCCGCCTGGGCCGAAGTACAAAACCAGTACAAGTGCCGCGCAGACCTCGTGCCGAACCTCGTAGAAACTGTGAAAGGCTACGCGGGCCATGAAAAAGAAACTCTTCAAGCGGTAGTAGAAGCTCGAGCCAAGGCCACACAGATGACCGTCGATGCGGCGAACCTCACTCCGGAGAAGCTCAAAGAGTTTCAAGCTAACCAGTCAGGCCTCTCACAGGCCCTGGGACGCTTGATGGTCGTGGCCGAAAAATACCCTGACCTCAAGGCGGCAGCCAATTTCCGTGACCTCCAGGTTCAACTCGAGGGCACAGAAAACCGCATCACCACGGCCCGCCGTCGCTACATCGAGACAGTGAAAGAGTTCAACAACCTCGTCACCGTGTTTCCGACGTCCCTCACCAATAGTTTGATGTTCAAGCACGACAAGAAGCCGCAGTTCGAAGCCACCGAAGCTGAGCAAGCGGCGCCGGCAGTTAAGTTCTAATGAAGTGGCTCCTCGCCCTTCTCTTTACACTTAGCGCCTGGGCTCAGTCACCGGAGTTCGGACCTCTCGATCGTCCGGTGATCGACCAACTAAACCTCTTGTCTCAGTCACAGGCAAGAGACCTCGAGGCCAATATCCGCGAGCTCGCCCAAGGCGGAGGCCCGCAGGTCGGGATTTACATCGCAGCATCGCTCCAGGACTCCGCGGTCGAGGACTTCACCATCCGCCTGGCCGAGAAGTGGCAACTCGGTGGTGCGAAGAGCGACAACGGACTACTTATTGTGGTCGCCCCTCGCGAGCGAAAGATGCGGATCGAAGTCGGCGGCGGCATCGAAGGATCCATCACGGATCTCGAAGCCAGTCGCCTGATCCGTGACGTGCTCGCACCGGCCTTTCGTGCGCAAGACTACGCCGGAGGCCTCAAGACCGTACTCTTCGCCGTCGCGAAGAAATTCGACGTCAAGCTCAGTGGAAAACCCCTCGTCCGACGAGTCCGTCGCTCGACGAGCGAACTCTCCCCGATGGGGACACTCGTCTTCGTTATCATTTTCTTCATCGTGCTTCCGCTCTTGAACCGCAGTGCCGGTGGGCGGGGTTTCCGCAGCAGCGGCTACGGAGGCTTCGGTGGCAGCGGCGGTTGGGGTGGAAGAAGCGGTGGCTCGAGCTGGGGCGGTGGTGGCGGTGGCTTTAGCGGCGGTGGCGCCTCGGGAGACTGGTAATGAAACGCTTTAATACTCAAGGGATCTCCGAGAAAATCAGAAGCTTCGAAGCCAAGACCGGCTTTGAGCTCATCGTTGCTGCTGCCGAATCGTCTGATCCGTATCCCGGGGCAAACTGGCGCGGAGGCCTGATTCTGGGGCTCATCGTCTCTTCGCTCCTCTTACACTTCTACGCCTTCGAGCCACGCTCGCTGGAGGTCCTGCTGGTCGGCGCGGTTATTCTCGCTTGCACCATGATCGTGAAGTACACGGGCCTCAGCCGAATCTTTCACCTCAACTCCGAGACCGAGCGCGAGACGAGTGAAAAGGCCGCCGAACTCTTTTCCCACTTCCACGCCAAGGACCTGGGCCATGAAGCCTCGGTGCTCTTGTTCTTCTCCTTTCGCGAACGCAAGATCCATCTCTTGGTAGACAGTTACCTTAAGGAGAAACTGGATCAGCAAGACCTGCTAGAGATCATCACCCTGATCCGGCTGCACTTCCGTTCACAGCACATCGAACTGGGGATCGAGAAGGCCGTCGAAACGCTCGAAGCCAAGGTCCTATCGAAGGTGGGAAAAAACCCTAGCCCACCGGTACTCACCGTCGAGGATCGGATCTTCTGGTTCTGAGTCAAGCCTAATCAAACCGTCCCAGATAACGTGCGAGCTCGTAAGCCGCGCTAGACGTCTTTTCGTTTTTTTTACGGGGATAGCCGTCGAGCCAAATCCGGTCGATGATACTGTTCGTCGACCGAACAAGTTCCTCTGCAAAGTACTTATCGTCACCCTTGGCAGTCTTGGCAGACGTAAAAAGGATCTTGAGCTGCTGCTTGTTCCGCTGCAAAGCCGCTAGCGCCTGTTCCTG
>JBKHVY010000217.1:0-3917 GCA_046569805.1 Bacteriovoracia bacterium
GGATACTGCCATCAACGTCTCGACCGGAGAGTTCAACGGCAGTGTGCTCGAAGGCCTGGAACTCGTCGTCTTCGTCTTGGACGGAACCTGGCCCTGCGCCAAGAAGATGCTCAAGCTCTCACCGAACCTCCAAGCGATTCCGCGGCTGATGTTCACGCCCACCGAGAAGAGCCAGTTCGTCATCAAGCAGCAGCCGCACGAGCTGTGCCTGTCCACCATCGAAAGCGTGCAGCAGTTCCTGGAAGCGCTCGCCGCCCAGGGCCTCGAGGAGCCGCGCGACTGGAAGAGTCTCCTGAAGCCGTTCATGGCGATGCAGGAGTACCAGATCCAGGCGAGCCGGGACCCGAGTCGCCAGAGCTACCGCAACACCGGCGGGTACCGCACGCCCGAGGAGCGCGGACCGATCAAAGAGCGCTCGCGCAAGCTCTTCTTCTAGCGCAGCTTTTGCTGCAGCTTCTTCTTCGCCTGCGCTCTTTGTTTGGCGTTTTCGAAGCGGCGGATCTCGTCGGGTGTTTCGACCTTGAGGCCTGGCACGTCAGTAGGCTTTCCGAGATCATCCAGGGCCACGAACGTGAGGTAGGCCTTGGTGGTCTTGCGCCGCTCGCCGGTCATGGGATTCTCGGAGGTCACCTTCACGCCGACGATCATCGACGAGGTGCCGACGTAGTTGAGGGAGGCCTGGATGTGGACGTGGTGGCCCATCTTCACCGGTGCGATGAAGTCGATGTCGCTGATGTGGACGGTGACCACGGGCCGGTTGGCGTGGCGGGCGGCGACCATCGCCGCGGCGATGTCCATCCAGCTCATGACGGTGCCCCCGAAGACCGTGTTCTGGGGGTTCGTGTGGTGAGGCATCACCATCTCGCGCATTTCGACGGCACTGTCCGAGGGAGTCTTCGAGGTCTTCACGGTGTACGCTTCCTTATTGGCAGTAGATGTGGTGGTTCCAGCGGAAGCCCTGCATGAACACGTTGTAGCCGGTTTGATCCGTGCCGCCGCCGCTTGAGTTTAGACCGATGTCCGCCGCCGAGTCTACGATGCCGTAGATCGTTTCGCCTTGCGAGGCGGGCGAGAAGGGCTCGGGGTTGTAGTTTCCGAACGCGCCTCCGCGGCGCGTGGCCTGGGACTCGCACAGCTCGGCGCCGAGGGCCGTGACCTTGGCGTTCACCGCCGGCGTGAGGAGCGGCTCACCGGTCTGCGTGTTGAAGTCGTTGGGCGAGAGCGAGGCGGAGGTCAAGTGGTCGCCCTGGCCCTCGTTCGAGACGAAGCGGTTGAAGTAGATGCTGAGGTCCGTGCCCGAGGGGAGCACGCACTTAAGGGTTCCCGGCGGCAGCGAGCCGTCCTCCGGCTCCACGGCGTAGCCCGAGCAGCAGAGGTTCGCGCTCGCGGTGGTCTTCCCGGCGGGCGTGCAGCACTTGAAGTCCTTGGACGAGAAGACCGGCGCGTTCTGGAGACCGAAGTGGTTGGTGCGCCACTTCGACGAGTCGAAGAAGGCGAAGCTCGGAGTGTTGCAGCTTGCGATGTTGTTGTCGGAGTCGGTGACGTTGAAGAGCCCCGGCACGATCTTCGTCTGGTTGTTGTTACAGACGAGCTTCTCGTAGGTGATCTGCGGGATGCCGGCGAGCTCCATGCGGCCCAGGACGTCGAGGTAGTGGACGTCGCTGCAGGCGCGCTTGGCGCGCGGGAGCGTGGTGTTGGCGGTGCGGCCCGGAGCGATGAAGCCGATCTTGATGCCGTAGAGGCTGGCGTTGTCGCCGGCCGCCGGCTGACGGAAGTCCCCTGGGTCTCCTGGGATAATCGCGACCTTCAGGAGGCGCGTGAGAGTATTGTACTCGTAACAGCAGCGGCCTCCCTCATCGGGGCAAGTTCCGACGTCACCGGCGGCATTGATACCCGTCGCACCAGTCGCAACGAGCGCACAGGTCCGCGTGTTCCCGGCGTCTTCCGGGTTGCCGGGGTTTGTGCGATGAGCACTCACGTCAAGAGAGGAGTTCCCCATGTAGCTCGGAACGAAGACCGTCACGTTACGCCGGCCCGAGGGCAGCGTGTAGTCGACGACGGTGTTGATGTCCTCGTCACCCGTGATGAGCGGGAAAAACGAGAAGAGGTTCGCCGAGGCGCTGTAGGCAATCTGGCCCGGAAGAGTGGCGACCTGCGAGCGCACGTCGACATTGAAGCTTGAATCGCTCTCCGCCGTCGAACAAGAAACATCACTGACCGAGCCTTCCTGGAGCGTGATCTGGGCACAGTTACCGGTGGCGCCTGTGATGTCGAAGCAGTATTTACTGTAGTCGGCGTCGATCTGCGACTGGTTGAGACCCCAGAGGTTCGGCGTCGCCGTCGTGACGAGTGGAGAGAGGTAGTTGAGGCAGCGGAAGTTCGGGACGTCGACGCGGAAGCGATCTTTCCTCGTCCAGTTGTTGGTGCCGTCGTCGAACTTACGGATCCAGCCGCCGCCGCAGCAGGTTTTTGAGTTGGTTTCGTTGAGCGTGCGCCACTGGCCACCGACCATCACGTTGCCGGGGATCGTGCCGCCGCCGGTGAGGGCACCGGAGTAGGTCTGCGGATTGATCACACCGGTGGTGGCGTTGCGCGCACTGTGTGCTGAGAGGAGCGGGAAGCTCGTGCCGAGGCTTCGCACGTTCGAGAAGCGCTCGTAGCGACCCGGGTTCGTGGGCTCGGAGATGCCACTGGCGGCCGGGTTCAGGTTCGCGGTCACGGGATCCACGGAGTTCGTGCCGTTCGGCTGCTGAGCGGAGTAGGTCGTGATGTCGCTGCCGACCTCGCGACAACAGACGTTCTTCGTCATGTCGTAGCTGTCGGCGTCCGGAGAGTTGAAGCCGGGCTTCGGTGTGCCTTGGCCACAAACAAGGAACTGTTCGTTGAACTCGCGGTTCGGGGTGTTACCAAAGAAGCTCTGATCGAAGAACTGCGTCTGGTCGGCGTGGAACTTGTTCGGCGAGCAATCGAGGTCCGTGTTACACACGCTGCCGGCCCGGCGCAGACACGCGTCGCGCACGAGCGTCGGAGCGACGTTGATCAGCGCGTTCAGGGGCCTTCCTTCGATGAGCTTCATGGGGGAGTTGTTCTGGAGCTGGTCGGCGGTGACGTTGGTGGTGAGCGAGCCGTTTCTCAGGTTATCCAAGCCGCAGCTGTTCTGCTCGATCGCTCGGCGCCCCCAGGAGATGGAGCCGGTGATGCTGGCGAAGGCAGTGGACTGGTGGAGGTAGTTGCCGTCGTCGCCGATGACCGAGCAGCTCGCGAGCTTGTTCACGCTCAGGTAGTTCGCGGGACACGAGGCGATCTGGTTGATGTAGTCGGTGCGCGAGAACTCGTCGAGGCCCTGGTGCTGCACGAAGGGGTTCCAGGTACTACTGATGTCACTCGGAGTAGGAAGACGCTTGCCCGGGCGACACAGACCTGCGCGCCCGAGGGCCCCGGCGTCCATGGCGGCGACGTTGGCGTCGATGGTGCTGCGGATAGAACTGTCGCCGATCTGCGTGAGCGAGTTGACGGGTGTGCTGTTCTTGTTGTGAACGTAGTCGAGCGGTCGGCCGAGGAAGTTCGCGTCGCGGCCATAGAGGTGGTTATTGGTCACCGGCACTTCGTCCAAGGGCCGCGCGAAACGCGCGACCTCTTTGTTGAAGACGTTGAGCGTGGTGGAGGTGTTCGGGATGTTGGCGTTCGTGGAGTCGACGTCGGCGCACCAGAAGTTCGGTGCACAGGTAAGAAGCTTTCTTTTTTCAATTTCGGTGGCAGCGATGTTGCCGGAGTCCGTGCGACAGACCGCACCGGCACCGCGGTACACGCAGCGCTTGGTGGAGCCGGGCGGGAGCACTCCCTGGGCCAAGATGCCCTCAAGGCCTCGGGCGACCTCCGCGCCGTCGCGGGGACGCTCCTTCGCTCCGACCGGATCG
>JBKHVY010000218.1:0-3897 GCA_046569805.1 Bacteriovoracia bacterium
GATTACGTGAATACGGAACTCGCCAAAAGCGAATGGCTGGCCGGAGACTTCAGTGGCGCCGACATCATGATGAGTTTTCCCATCGAAGCCGCCGTCGCACGTGGCAAAGAGGATTGGCCCGCGCTCAAGAAATTCGTTGCGGCGATCAAGGCCCGGCCGGCGTACCAGCGGGCACTCGCCCGCGGTGGCGACTATCAAATTTTGTAGTTTAACAGTACGTCTAAAAGACCGGTGTAATCGACTCGCTCCTTGAGCATCGCCTTCAGTGACTTCAGCGCCTCCTGGCGCAGGAACTTATCCTCGTCACTTAAGAGCGTTGAGAGCGCGTGGAGGTCTTCGCTCTCCACAGAGCTTCGAAGCCCCATGATGGCGAAGCGCTTGAGGGTGGAGCGCTCGGAACCGCTGCGCAGGAGCCCGCGGAACGTGTCGTGCGCCTTCACGTCACCGGCGAGCGCCAGGTACTCGATGGCGTAGTCCCGCCCCACGGGATCGATCCCCGGGGTCGAAAGATACGCTCGCACCTCAGCACGAATCTTTTCAGAGGAGAAGTTCATGAGACTCTTCATGCCCGCGAGCTGCAGCTCCTTTAGCGGAGAGCGCAGAAGCTTGAGGAGCGCCGGAAGCGCTAGTCGGACCTGGGCCTTACCCAACTCGGTGGCGATCGGTACAATCCCAAGATTCTTCGGATCACGTAAGCTCGAGACGAGCTCTGCAACAGAGAAAGGATTCTGTGAGGCGATGAGGGCGCGGGCGGCGATTTGGTTGTTAAGTAGATCCTCATCACCGGTGGCGATGTCCCTGAACGCCACGGCGATCCGCGCATCTTCGTCGATGAAGGGGGCGAGGCCCTCGAGAGCGAACTTACGAGTGCGTTCAGACTTGGCGCGAAGGGCCTTCAGAAGTGGCTCGATGGCCATCGCCTTTTTTAAGCGACTCAAACCTAAAGTGGCAGCACTGTGTCCTGCGTGCGTTTCCGGACTCTCGAGCACACGTACAAGACTCATCGCCGCTCCCGGCTCCGGATGCTCGGCAAGCATGAGCGCCGCCTTCTCTTGGAGCGTGAAGTCCTTGTCGCGCACGAGAGTCTCGACGAGAAAAGGAATCACCGCGGGATCCGTAAAGCTTGGGTCTCGCGAGATACGATTCAAGGCCTCACGACGAAGAGTATTATCCGGGTCCCGCAGCTGCTTTAAGAGTTCCACAGACACACCAGCATGGGCACTGGTGAGACTCAAGAAAATAAAAAGGATGATGCGTACCATGGTTCAAGTATGGCAGAGAAAAGCTACTTTTGGCCCTTAATACTACCGTCGAGACGCTGAGAGGCGCACTTAAAACGCCCGGCCCTAAAGCCTCGTAGCTTTTCGTGCTTAAGATGCCCTTGCTCCTGGGCGCGGCGGCGCCAGCGCCGGTAGGCATTGGGCTCAAGCTGGGTGCGCATGAACTTCACCACTTCGTTCGGAGTGAGGCCATATTGGAGCTTAATGGCATCAAAACTGGTGCGATCTTCCCAGGCCATACGTACGATCCGCGCCTGTTCTTCTTCAGACAAATTCGCCCAGGCCTCTTTGAGTTCACGAGATATACCCATAAACAAAGTATGCCTCAAAGAGCGGCTTATGGGCGAGAGCGTCTAAGACTTAGTGAGGCCCGGAAGCTGGGCCAATCGGGCCTTTTCCGCACGCTTTGGGCTGCGCTCGATACCGATAGCATCAAGCCCCACCTCTTCCGCTGCCACCAGCATTGTCCCATGGCCGCAGAAGGGATTAATCAGCACCGTGGAGCAGGTGCGCTCTTTGATGAACTTCGCCGCCATACGGGCAGCATTCCATCCCATACCTCGCTCCCACAACTGCTCACCTCGCTCGATCACATCCGCCGTCGAGTGCTGTGGGTTAAGTCGCAGCTTCTGCGAGAAGCACAGCATGTGGGAGTAGCTCGGGCGCCCGAAGGTCGCCACTCCCATCGGTGCTCGCAGGATAACTTTGTGCCACAGCTGCTGGTGGCCAAGATTCTCCGCGGCTTTCTGAACGAGGTAGCCTTTGTCGATCCAGGCACCGTCGAGCTTTATGTCAGACTGATAAAATATCGTTACACCTTCCGGAGGCGTCGACTGCAAAATAATGCGAGCTGTTTCCGTAAACCAATCTTGCCACTGTTCCAAACTGAGGCCCGGAAATTCGGAGATGTCCGGCAAGGAAGCGACTAGCGATGAACACGGAGTGACACTCGAGCGGTTGAGCCACTCGAGTGCGTCTTCCGTAAAAACTTGGCGATTAGTGCTTATACGGCATCTCTCCGAGGTAGGTCTTCTTTCCCACGTCCACGCCGTTGGCGCGCAGGATTGAGTAGGCCGTCGTAACGTGGAAGTAGATGTTCGGGATGGCGTGGTGACGAAGATAGTCTTCACCCGTCATCCACTTCCCTTCCCAGCGGGGCTGGGTGATCTTTCTCTCTTCAGCGCCAGCGAAGTCTTGCGGCTTCATGCTCTCAAGGAACGCGATCACCTGATGGATACGGGTTTTGAGTTCAGGCCAGGTCGCTTCCTTGTCGTCGTGAACAGGGGCCTCTTTGCCCGAAAGGCGTGCAGCACCAAGCTTCGCGGTGTCACAGGCGATCTGGATCTGGCGCAAGAGCGGGAACTGGTCGGCGATGAGACGCGCGTTGAGCAGCACCGTCATGTCGATCTTTTTAGCAATGGCGTGGGCCTGACCTTGCTCCATGATTGTTTCGAGGTTCTTGAGAGACTTTATGAAGGGGGGAATGAGCTGATTGTACATAGTGATCCTCCTCTGGATGGAGCTATTAAAACCTCATGCCACTCAGAGGGCAAACGAAATCCTTGAGCTTTTGAGTGTAGAGAGCAGCGAACTCAACCTGATCGATCTGGGCGATCTCCCAGAACTTCGATTTCTTGATTTCGAGGGCCAGGTCGAAGGGAATATCCGCAACGAGCGTCTCCATGCCCTTGGGTAGAGCGCGCATCATCGCACCGAACGCCCGGGCGTAGCCCATCGCCTGGTTCTGACGATTAAAGCCATCGAAGAGCGCCGCCACGATTTCGCCTTTTTCGGCAAGACTCAAGAGCGGCGTCGAGCCGAGTGTTGTCCCCCACTCATCCATAAAGGGCCCCACGGGCACCAAGAACGTGTGCGAGCGACGCAAAGCTTTGGGTTGGCGCAGGGACATGTGGCGATGGTTCTCCACAGAAAGGAAGGCCTTGTTGACCTGGCCCGCGAAGACAAAGATCGTCGGGTACGCGGGATTGAGCTGGTGACCCAGTTTGTAGACGCGCTGGCGAAACGGATCATCTTCGGGCATCTGCCACTGGTCGATCACGCGGTCCAGGTCGCCGAAGTTATGCGCCATGAGCGCACTCGAGCGCAGAAAATTCACCGCGTCCTGATCGGCCTGGAGTTCCGTCAGAAGAGCGAGCTCCTTATCGACTTCTGCGAGGATCATCGCCGCGACCTCGTCGGCGAGCGGACGCTTGTGCTTCTTGAGCGCACAGTAGGCGCCGATCGCCACCGAGAGCCAGGTGCCCTCGTGGGTACTCATGACCTGCTGCGAGCGCGGGTTGAAGCTCTTGCGGTTCGTGACCGAGCGATAGTCCCAGGTCCAGGAGTCGAGCGTGATCTTCGCCATGCGATCGATGTGCGCTTGAATTTCCGGATGCCGCCACCGTCCCTCGCGGATCTGGTTATCGACGTTCGTCGGAACGAAGGTTCCCGCGGTACACCAGTGCGCGGCCATGCACAGGGTGAAGTACTCGGTGAGATCCACGGTCTTGAGGAGACTCAAATTCTTTTTATAGAACTGGAGCTTCCGCAGGTAGGCGCACTTCTCGCCGTCTGTCATGATGTCCCCGCTAAACAAAAAGGGTGCGGTGACCTCGAC
>JBKHVY010000219.1:0-3891 GCA_046569805.1 Bacteriovoracia bacterium
CGGGCCTCGTACTGGATCCGGTGACCTGCACCATCAGCGGCACTCCTTCGGGCGTCGACGCGGACTTCGTGGAGTACGGCATCGTCGCCATGAGTGCGGTTGCGGAATCCAGCCCCGCGCGCATCAAAATCGAAGTCCAGCAGGGACCACCGAGCTTAAGCTACGTCGGTGCCACCGGCACCGAGGCCTCCGTGGGCGTTGAGACCACCATTACTCCGACGATCTTTAATGCGAACGGCAACTCCGTCACTCTCTGCGAGGCTTCGCCCCCACTACCGAACGGTCTAATCATTGACCCGGAGACCTGCGTGATCAGTGGTATCATGAAGGCTCCTCAGCCCATCACGACCTACACCATCACGGTCACGAGCGACTACAATCCTCCGGGCTTTCCGAACGACCCGGCCGACAGCCAGTCCACCGCCGAGGTCTCGATCGTCGGTGTCTCGTGCCCACCGGGCTACGTGAAGGTCGCGAGCAGCACCTACTACGGCACCGGCGACTTCTGTGTCATGGAATACGAAGCGCGCTGTAAGGGCAAGTTCTGCGTGCCGAACCTCACGACCGTGGTGATCCCGGACCCAGAGTTCGCCGTCGCCGACGTCTCGAACACCGCCGAGCTCCCGTGGGTCAACATCACCATCGACGACGCTCAAAGGGCCTGCGAGTTCAACGGCTACAAGTACGACCTCATCTCGAACCGCGAGTGGATGGCCATGGCCGCGGCGATCGTCAACCGCCCCGAGAACTGGTCCGGCTTCGCGGTCAACAACGGCTGCGTGAAGCAGGGTAACTCTAAGGCGTCGAACCCGGCGTGTGGCTACAAGTCCGGCGACCCGATGGACGTCTCGAACAACCTCGGGATCGTCGAGTCACAGTCGAACATTACCTACAGCCGCCACACCATCGCCGACAACGGTGACGGCGTCATCGACGTCTCCGGTAACGTGTCCGAGTGGGTCGACTGGAGTCTGTCCACCGGCGTCCAACTGGGCCCCAATAGCTGTGACACGCTCAACGACGACGACATCCCGTACAACCGCTTCGGCAACGACGTGTTCTGTAACATCGGCGATACGCCGAGCAGCCTCGACGTCGACCCCGACGTGAGTAACCCGAACGACACGATGGGCCTCGGTATGTTCTACGGCATCCAGAACAACGACTCCGGTGCGGCCGCCCGCGGTGGTAACCACCAGTCCGAGGACCTCGCCGGTATCTACGGCCTCGAGCTCGATCGCACGCGCCTGACCCGCGACGCGCGCACCGGCTTCCGCTGCGTGTGGCGACCTGCCACTCCGCCGCGGCGCCCGAACGTCACCTTCAACCCGACCTCGCGCATTGGCAAGGTCGGCGTCGAGTTCATCTACAACCCGTCGTACCTCGAAGTGAACGACGAGCGACTCTTGAACTGTACGATTACACCGGCGCTGCCCTCGGGGCTGTTCTTCGATCCGACCGTGTGTGAGGTCTACGGAACGCCCACCGTGGCGTCGAGCAACACCAAGTACACGGTCACGCCGGTCAACTCCGTCGGAAACGACAGCTCTCCAGCGGAGATCTTCATTCGCATCGACCCCTAGTGTGGGCCCTAGTAAGAAAAGGGTGATTGCCGGGTGATCTTCCGGGGGAAACAATAGGTTTTTCCCCGGGAGCTGAGAATGCTGAAATATCTATGGATCGCTGGACTCTTTTGTAGCGCTGAGGCCTGGGCCCTGTCGCCGTCGACCGCGGAACTCTCCTCCGCCCACGACGCCGTGGTCTCCATCCGCCACTACGCTCCGGACCAGACGGGCAACGACGCCGCTGCCTTCTGTAACGGGACGCTCTTGGCCGACAACGTCCTCGTGACGGCGGCCCACTGCCTGAAGGACCTCTACTTTCATCCGGAGCTGACACTCCAGATCGACGTCGGCGCCTACCGCTACACCACGCGGCCCACCGGCGAGCGCGTCCGCGTCGGCTACGCCACGACGAAGAGCTTCCAGACGAAAGTCAGCGTGCGCTTTCTCCCGGTGCTGATGCGAAAGCTCGGCGCACAAGGAAAGAAGGTCCGCATCTCACCGAACGAAGACGTCGCCGTCGCCTACCTCAACGTACCGCTGGCGCTGCCCGCGGAGTTTCCTTTCGCGCAGGTGCTACCCACGACTCAGAACGCCGCCTTCGTGCGCGCCCCCCTCGCGCGGGCCCCGCGCGTCACGAGCATCAACTTCATGGAAGAGATGAGCACTGATACGAAGCGCAGTGCCCTCCTCGATAACCTCAAGGCTTCGAGCAACCACCTCGTCTCGAAGTCCACCGCGCGCGTGGCCCCCGGAGACTCCGGCTCCCCGGTCTTCGTCACACAGAACGGAGTCCTGCAGCTCGTGGCCGTGGTCAAGGGCCGCGCCGAGACCATCTTCAGTAACTGGGACGTCTACACGCTCACGCACTCGCTCCTCTGTACCGAAGAGCGCCTCCCGGGGTGCAACTAATGGCGAAGAAGAAGCTAAAGAAAAAGAAGACCATCGCTCTCATCGCGCACGACGGAAAGAAGGCCGAGCTCGTGGCCTTCGTGAAGGACCACCGCTCGTACTTCCAGGACTTCACGATCGTCGCGACCTCGACGACGGGTAAGCACCTGCAGCAGATGGGCCTTAAGGTCACGCGCGTGCTCTCGGGGCCCTTAGGCGGAGACGCTCAGATCGCTGCCCTCGTCGCCACCGGCGCGTGCCAGGGCGTGATCTTCATGCGCGATCCCTTGG
Organism: Bacteriovoracia bacterium; assembly: GCA_046569805.1. GTDB lineage: Bacteria > Bdellovibrionota > Bacteriovoracia > Bacteriovoracales > Bacteriovoracaceae > UBA6144. The sequence continues at coordinate 2,745 of JBKHVY010000219.1, forward strand.
GCATGCACCCGCACGAGCCGGACATCTATTCGCTCCTGCGGATCTGCGACGTCCACGACGTGCCGCTCGCCACGAACCCCGCCAGCGCCAAGCTCCTGGTCGAGGGCTTTAAGAGCTAGGCGCTCTTTCGAGGGTTCAGAGCACTTCAATTCGCCCGTAAAGCCCGAAGCTTAAAACATGCTTTCACACGATTCAGCTCGAGGGCGCCTCAAGCTTTCTAGCGATCCAGATCTCAATCATTCTGGCAACAAGCTTCGAGACTCTACAAAACCGTGCGCCAGAATGAGACGGGCGAATTGAAGTCCTGGCCCCTCGGCTACCAAACAGCGTTGACACCGACGACGACGTTGCGGCCCGGGAGCGGAGCGATGTCTTTCACGAACGAGACGTGGTTGCGCGCCTCTTCGTCAAAAATATTCTTCACGCGCACGAACGCCGAGAGCTTGCTGTCGTTCCAGAGGAAGCTGCGGACCACGCCCGCGTCGAGCATGTCGAACTGGCGCGTGCGCGTTTCGTTCTCTGCCGTGTGCTGCTGCTCGAAGACGTGCTGGAGGTCCACGTCCACGAGCCACGGGCCCTTGTGCCACTCGACGCCGGCGCTGAGTCGAGCGGGAGAAAGCCGGGGAAGGTTCTGTCCGTTCTCGAGGTTCTTCGCTCGGACCCAGTCCGCCTTGCTCGAAACGATCCACTCGCCGGGGACGAGACTGTGCGTGAGCTCCGCGTCCATGCCGTAGAAGCGCGCGTCCACCTGCTGGTAGTCGAACACCCCGAAGCCACTGTCGGCGTCGACCGCGCCGGTGGGCGTGAGGGCGACGTAGTTCTGGAAGTCCTGCGCGAAGGCGTTCACGCGCGTCTGCAGCCGTTCCGAGTCATGGCGCAGGGTCAGCTCCACGGCGCGGGCCTTCTCCTTCACGAGGGTGGCGTCTCCCTGCTCGAAGGTTCCCGTCGCGATGTGCGCCCCGTTCGAGTAGAGCTCCTGGAACGTCGGCGCGCGCTCGGTGTAGCTCGCGGTCACGCCGGCGCTTAGCCGCCCCCACTTGTGCAGGTGGCCCGCCGAGGCGGAGAGGCCGGTGAAGCCGTTCTCCGTCTGCGGCCCGAAGCCCGCCGACGCCTGGCGCTCGATGAGGTTGTCCTCGAGGCGCAGGCC
>JBKHVY010000220.1:0-3884 GCA_046569805.1 Bacteriovoracia bacterium
ACCTTCCATTCTCTGTAAACGACAAAACTCTTCAAGAGAAATTCGCTTCAGTCGGCTCTGTCAACTCTGCGAAAGTCATCACAGACCGCGACACAGGTCGTAGCAAAGGTTTCGGCTTCGTAGAAATGTCTACAGAAGACGAAGCACAAGCTGCTATCTCTAAGTTCGACGGCACAGACTTCGAAGGTCGCGCGATGACTGTTAACGAAGCTAAGCCAATGGCTCCACGTGAAGACCGTGGCTTCGGCGGCGGCGGTGGACGCGGCGGCGATCGCGGCGGCTTCGGCGGCGGCGGCGGACGCGGTCGTTACTAAGATCTAGATTCCAGAATTTAAGATCGGGGCCATCGCAAGATGGCCCTTTTTTTTGAGTCACCTATGCAACTTATTCCCGAAATTCGAGAAGGCCAAAGTATCGAGCTCCTAAAAGAGCTCCATATCCTCACTCGTGACGGGAAGCTAAACCAAGACACGCGCCGGAAACTCAAGCAGGTCTACCACCTGTACCAGTTCATCGAGCCGTTGCTCCACGACGGCGCGAACCTCATCGACATGGGAGCCGGGAAGTCCTACCTCGGCTTCATCCTATACGACCTCTTCTTCAAGCAGAAATCTTCGGGGCACGTCTACGGCATTGAGACTCGCGAAGAGCTCGTCAAGAAATCTCAGGACCTCGCGCGGCGACTAAAGTTCGATCGCATGAGCTTCCTCCCGTTAAGCGTGGAAGCGTCCATGACCTCGACGGATGTTCCGGCGACCATCGACGTCGTGACGGCTCTCCACGCCTGCGACACGGCCACGGACGACGCCATCCGCTTCGGGCTTGAGCGCAAAGCCCAGCACCTCGTCCTCGTGCCGTGCTGCCAAGCCGAGGTCGCGAGCGTGCTGCGGAAGAACAAGGGTCCGAGCCTATCGCAGAACGTCCTCACAGAAATCTGGCGCCATCCGATCCACACGCGCGAGTTCGGAAGCCACATCACCAACGTCCTCCGCTGCCTCCAGCTCGAAGCCCACGGCTACCAAGTGAAAGTTACGGAGCTCGTCGGCTGGGAGCACTCCATGAAGAACGAACTCATCGTCGCAACCTACAAGGATCTTCCACGGCGCTATCCTAAAGAGCGACTGGAGCAAGTGCTCGAGCAACTGGGCCTACAAGAATTAAGCGCGCGCTTTAGTTAGCTTTCTTCTGCGCGGGCTTCTCGTCATAGAGACACTTCTTCCCCTTCACGAGCTTGCAGCCTTTCTCGCGAAGCGTGCCCAAGTCTTTCAGCACAGCATTCTCTACGCGCTGAGCGTTCTTCACGAGCTTGTCGCGCGGAGACTCCTCTGCAGCACGCACGTCGAAACTAAGAAAACACACAAGTAGTGAGATGAGCATGGGAGACCTTAATGAGAGGGAAAAAGTGGCGCAACCGTAGGGATTTGAACCCCAAACCTTCTGATCCGTAGTCAGATGCTCTATCCAATTGAGCTACGGCTGCGCAGAAATGAGTCTTGATATTTAAACAATTTGAACCAGATACGCAAGATTGATTTCATTATTTACTCAATTAAGCCGCGATCGCCAACTGTAATTACGGCAACTTATCCTGGGCTCCGGACTTAATCTTCGCCAGGACATCCCAAGGGAAGCTAGTCTTAAATCCATGGCGCAATTCCCCTGTCCCCTCTGCTCGGGCACCTCACAGACCCCGCTCCGCTCGAGCGCAGGCCGCACGTACTTCGACTGCGCGGCGTGCGGATTGATCTTCATGGATCCGGCCCACTACCTCTCGCCCGCAGAAGAGAAGAAGTTTTACCTCACCCACAACAACGACGTGCAGGACCCGCGCTACCAGAAATTCGTTTCTCCGATCACAGACTACGTCAAAGCTCACGTGCCGCCTGGATCGCGGGGCCTCGACTTCGGCTCAGGGACGGGCCCGGTGCTCTGGCACGTACTGCGAGAAGCGGGGTACGCCATGGAGAAATTCGATCCGTACTTTGATCCATTGATTAAAAACCTCGAAAGGAAGTATGACTTCGTCGTGACTTCTGAAGTGGTGGAGCATTTTCAACAACCGCGTAAGGAGTTTGAGCTTCTGCTAAAGAGATTAGGACCACGCGCTCCCGTCATGATTATGACTCTTAAATATAATGATGAAATCGATTTCGAAACTTGGTTTTATGCAAACGATCCAACACATGTCTGCTTTTATCGAGAAAAAACTTTCGACTGGATCGCCTCAAACCTTGGATACAAAATTCATAAAAAAATAAACAATCGATTTTCGATTTTATGGGCAGTAGAATAATTAATGGCAAATCCAAATAGAGACAATAGCTTTAGCCGTGCGTTTATCTTTGTTAAACTTGGCCACATCCCTGGCCCCAGGGGGAGGGCTTTCTTTTCATATGTGAGGGGTTTTCAACAAGATATCTTAGGGTATTTCACAAAAGTATATGAAGACTTTGGCCACATTGCTTCCTTCTCGTGGCCCATGAATTCCGTCATTATCTATTCACCAGAATTCGTCAAAGCGGTTTTAATCGATCAAGCGAGCTCTTTCGAAAAGGGAAATCAAATCGGTGAGCTGAAGGCAGTCGTTGGAAATGGTCTCGCAACAAACAATGATGAACCCTCGTGGCGTCGAAATAGAAGCATCATTTCTCGAGAATTTGGGAGCAAGGCTTTCGAAAGTTCCTCCTCGAAAATGGTTCAGATAATTGAAGAAAGTATTAATTTAATTGAACCTGGAGTGTGTGGCGTTTCATCTCTTATTAAGAAGATAACCTTTGATGTCGCAACGAACATTTTCCTTGGTCTCGATGCAAACTCAAGCGAATCGACCTGCGTTGAAGAAGCCGTTAGCTTCACCTCAGAAATTACATACCAAAGAATTTTCGAATTCTTACCTCTTCCATATTGGGTACCGACTCAAACTAATCGTCGTTTTAATCGACACTATCGAGATCTCGAGGCTATCGTCGGCAAAATACTTAAAGCTCCAAAGGACTCCGATGCGCCTCAAGGAGGCGTGCTGCGACGGCTGCTAAGTGCCAAAGACCCCGATTCTGGAAAAGGAATGTCAGTCACAGAAATCCGAGACGAAATCCTAACTATTATGATTGCGGGGCACGACACCTCTTCGCACACTTTAATTTGGACACTGGGGCTAATTGCTCAGCATCCCGATGTTCAGGAGAAAATCTACCAAGAGATTCTTGATGCTGATCATCTTGATGTGAGTCGCGCCACACAAGGAACACCCTTTCTCCAAAATGTTCTGTTCGAATCTATGCGTCTTTATCCAGCTTTCCCTGTCCTTTCAAGAAAGGCAAAGTCTGAAGTCTATCTCGGCGAACATCGAATTCCACCACAGACGAATGTCGTGATCCCTATATATGTGATCCAAAGAAGTGAGGAGTTCTGGGAGTCCCCCTTACAATTCCTGCCCAAAAGATTTGAAAACAGGGACGCACTAAACTCGTTTTCATTCTTGCCGTTCTCTAAGGGGAAGCGTCGTTGTGTCGGCGAGATATTTGCGATGACCGAAATGACTGTTATCTTAATGATGCTCTTGAAAAAATTTAAGGTTTCACTCGTCGAGAGCTGTTTACCAGATCCGATAGCAAACGTGACGCTGAAGCCAGAAGTAGACATCGTTCTAAGGTTTGAAATGCGCGCTTAATTTCTTATAAGTCGGCGAGGATCGAATAGCCGCTGATTCAGGTGGTGGTTTTTGTGGAAGTAACCTCCCAAGGTAAGTACGTTTGCGACAAAGTAGTAACCGTGGTTTAGATTTAAGATCTCTACTTCTCCACTCGGAAGATCCCGGTGACACACATAATTTATGTGCGCAAACACAGCGATGTTTGCTGCAAGGCCCGGAAGGTAAAAAAACA
>JBKHVY010000221.1:0-3834 GCA_046569805.1 Bacteriovoracia bacterium
TGTAACGGATGCACCCTGGCTTCGGCAATCGCCTTAAAACTGGCCTGTTCGTAACATCACAAGAGTACACGCCTCGAGTACTTCTATATTGTTCTGAGTGAGTATTTTTTCCAAGGCATGACTCTCGGTTCCGGGGTTAAAGATCACCCGCCGGGGCTTCAGCGCCACGATCGCTGCCGCTAAGGGAGCACTGAGCTCAGGCCTCAGGTAGAGCGTCAGCGTGTCGATGGGTTGCCCGGAGAGTCCCTGTAGATTGGCGACCACCGGAAGACCTTCGATCATGGACTCCTGGGGGTGAACAGGGATGACACGATGACCGCGGGAGCGGAGCTCGCGGATCGCCATATTCGAGTAGCGCTCCGGATTGCTCGACGCACCTAAAACAACCACGACTTCCATTGGCACCTGCCGAAAACTTGGGTTAAAGTTACACCTAAAGGATACACTACCTATGGCGCTGACGACTAAGGCATTTTCCGATGAAGCCGCCCTGCGGGCACACCTCAGAACCCACGAGCCCACCTTTTTTATATCGTCGCAGACCTCGACGGTCATCCCCTACGATAAGATCGCCCAAGAAATCACCACGCCGCTCGTGATCGGAGACCTCTCGAAGCTCAAAGGGGAGATGCGCATGAACGGCACCAACCTCATCCTACGGGGAGCCGTGAACTGGCAAGAGGCCGATCAGTTCCTCAAGGCCCAGGGGCGCGCGATCATGACCTCGCCTACCGAACAGCTCGCTCTGGTGCTCGCGGGTGTCGCCACCTCGTGCACCGGCGAGCGCTGCTTTGCCTACGGAAACCTGCGCCGCCAGATCGAGCGCATCAAGTACTTCGACTTCGACGGGAACGAGCGCGAGCTCATCCGCGACAAGGTGTTCCCGCAGTCCGACTCGATCGTGGCCTACCAAGAGCGCTACGCGCGCTACGCCGCTTATAAAAATGCTCCGTTCCCGCGCTTCCAACAGGAAACCGACCTGATGATCGGGACCGAGGGCCAGCTCGGCGTCATCAGTGAAGTCGAGCTCAAGACCACGGCCAACGACCCCGTCACACACCTCTTCATCCTCCTCCCGCGCTGGGAGGACGACTTCGAGCCGCACCTCGAGATCTACTACCGTGTCCAGAGTTTCCGCCAGGACGTGATCTCCTGTGAGCTCCTCGACTCGAACTGCATGAACTACCTCAAGCCGGAGGAGCGCCTGGGCACGGGCCAGGACGTCATCTTCCTTGAAATAAAAAGTGAAGCCTTCGAGCACGTGTATGGCGAGCTGATTGGAAACCTGACGCTCGTTTCACCGGAGAACATCTTCGAGATCACCTCTCAGAAGTTCCACCAGGTCCGCGCCGGTGTTCCGCGCGCGGTCTTCGAAGAGAACTCGCGCATGGGCGTGAAGAAGATGGGCACCGACTGCCAGGTAAGGACGCTTCACTTTCCGGACCTCTTAAACTTCTACCGCGAGAGTGCTAAGCTTGGCGTTCGCTACAACCTCTTTGGCCACTTCGGGGACGCGCACCTGCACTACAATTACATGCCGGCGCCGGCGCAAACAGCGCAGTGTCAGCAGCAATTCGAGAAGCTCTACGCCAAGGTCCTCGAGTGGGAGGGGTCCCCTTTCGCCGAACACGGCATAGGCCTTCTGAAGCAGAAATTCATCCGTGATTTTTTAGGCGAAGAGCACTTCCGCGTCTTCCGCGAACTCAAACACATGCATGACCCCTATGGACAATTTTTTCCACAGGGCTTCATGACCACGTTGCAAAAGTAGACACATGAAAGTGCTCCTCCTCACGCTCCTGTTCACCACCCCCGCTTGGTCGCAGATTGAACGCCTCAATCTGTTCCCGACGGAGAAAACCATCACCCAGCTTGAGCTGCACCACGAGCTCGACGAGATCCAGCCCGACTTGCCGGGCGTGAGGACCGGTACGAAGCAAGTGCGCTCCAGCACGCTGCGGGCACGGGCCGAGCACCGCTTCTTCGAGCGCACTTTCGTCGGCGTGTCGGTCGGCTACGGTGAGGGCGAAGAGCACAGCGCTCGCTTCGGTGACTCGCAGATGCGCGAGTTCCATGGCCAGGGTCCGACGGATCCGATGCTCCACACGAGAACGCGCCTGCGCGACCAAGGGGAGGACACGGGATCGATCGATCTCCTGGTGAATGCCACTAAGAGCGTAGGCAAAGCTCAGATCGGCACCTCGAAAGCCAATCGCCTGTCTGGGCAATCGCGCATCGACGTGACCCTCGCCCACGGGTACCACGAGGGCGCGTGGGAATTCCGTTCCGCCGTCCACGTGCATCAGCGCTTCGACGGCGACGAGAAAGATCTCTCCACGGGCGAGAGCTACGATCGTAAGTCCAACCCTGACTTTGGCTTTAGCTTCCACACCCAGTACGAACTGGCGGCGAACTGGTACGTCGTTCCGGGCATCGGCATCCTCTACCGCGGCGGCGAGCGGCTCAGTTCCCAAGGTAACGAGACACGCAAGCTCCAGGCCGGCACTGGCAGCCTGTTCGATCTTGGTCTCAAGCGCGTCCTCTCGCCCCGCCAGCTCCTGACGCTGAACCTGCACCACTACCGCAACGAGTACTTCGTGCGCGCCGAGCCCACGAACTTCTCGGGCCTCGAGCGTCTCTACGGCGTTGATCTCATCTGGACGACGGTCTTCTAGAAAGCCGTCTTCCAGCCGAAACCTAGTGAGACGTAGTCGCTCGGCGCGATTGTTTTCGTGTTCGTGGCGAAGTTAACGAGCCAGAGATCGTTGATCCCTGCCTCAAAGTAGAAGCGTGTCTGGCGCTGGCGATCAATCGCCACACTCGACCCGAGGTTGATCAATCCGCGAAACCCGTTAATCGGATAATAACCGCTCGGCACATCGCTGAACTTCGAGGCCTCGTGCCGCAGTCCCAGGACGTGAAAGAGATTGAAGCCTGCGTAGAGATCCAGGCGATCCCAGTCGTAGAAACGATAGGTCTGCCGCAGGGTCACCGTCTCAATCGACTGCGCCTTCGAGAGTTCGGGGGGAACGACGCCGTACATAAGACCCAGTGAGTAGCGCGGGGTCACCTGTTTCCCCAAACCGGCGGATAAAAACCCAATCTCGCCGGCCACCTGCACCGTTGCGTGATCAATATAAGGCACGGCCGCTCTCGTCGAAGCGCTCAGCCATAGGCCCGCAATGAATAGGAGTTTAAAGTTTAATGAGTTGATGACTCACTCCTGTGGGCGTGACGATGAGTTCGACGTAGGAGCGCTTGGCCCCGGAGCCGATGATGATCTGCTGGGCGTTTCCGAAGTCCGACACGTCGTGGTTGTGGTCGTGGCCGCAAATGAAATACGTCACGCCGTTGGAGTTAATGAGATTTCTCCAGCGGTTAATTTCGCTCTCTGTGAAGCGCTCGGTATCGTTGACCGGAATGTGCGCCATGAGGATCTTAAACGGACTGGAGCTTGCCGCCACTTCTTGCTCCACCCAATCGACGTCAGGCACGTTGCCACCGAGTTCCCAGTTGTTGTTATTGAGCATCACGTACTGCACGTTTTTAAACTCAAAACTCAGTTTATCCGGTCCGTAGAGCCGGTCGTAGATGGTCTTTCCGTTAGAGATCATATCATGGTTTCCGGCGGCAACCAGCACCGGGAACTTGAGGCGGGCGAACATCTTCTGGGCCGCTTCGAACTCGGAGAGAAGTCCCACGTTGGTGATGTCGCCGGTGACGACAACGAAGGCGTAGGGCCCGCTGACATTGATGCGATCAATGAGATCGCTCACGTCGTCGTAGTAATTGTGCGTATCCGAGAGGAAGGCCACTTTATAAGTGGTCGCATAG
>JBKHVY010000222.1:0-3825 GCA_046569805.1 Bacteriovoracia bacterium
CGGGCTCAGCGCCGGCGACTGTCCCCGGAAACTTCTGTGGCTGCGACCCGAGCTTCTTCCAGTAGGCTTCGGCTCCGGTGTACCAGTCCTTGGTCGGGAAATGACGGTTCAAATCGATGTGCGCGTCGCTTGTGCGTGTGAGAGCCTTCACGCCATCGGGGTTCAGCACCGGAACGACGAGCCAAGAGTTGTGGGGGCTCAGACGGTGAAGACGCCGGATCCAGCGAAAGCCAATCACTCCGGCCGGAAGCTCATTCCCATGAATGAGAGAAAGTACCAGGATGCGCTTCCCATCCGGCTTCCCGAGCTTCTCGAACTGCAGGAGCTGTTCTCCCGACTTAGCATTGCACGCCTCGAGGGGCCTCAACAGCTCGACCTCCGCAGAAAATTCGCGGAAGCGTTCGCGCCAGGTCGCTGCGTGCGTGAGCACTGGGGTGAAAAAAAAGGCCCCCAGAAGGAGGCCCTTGAGACTATGGATTCTTAACGATGCGATCACGCCAAGCCTTCACGTCCGGTGCAAGGTAGTCGTACTTCATGGCGTCTACGGTGTACTGCGCGAACTCGTAGTCGTGGGAGTGCGTGAGACACTCCGTCGGACAGACCGTGGTACAAAGACCACAGTAGCAGCACAGGGCCGTATCAATCGTAAACTGCGTGAGCTTCAAGCGGATCGACTGACCGTTAGACGTCTTCTTGATCTCCGAGCCTTCCGGAAGTTTTTCCGAAGCGATGTAGATGCAGTCGACCGGGCAGGCCATGGCACACTGAGTACACGAAATACAGTTCTGAGAATCATTGAAGAGACGCATGCGTGCGCGCTCGGGCAATACCTCGCGAACCTCTGGGTACTCGATCGATACCGGCTTTACCGCCCAGACGTAGCGGAAGGTAATCCACATGCCCTTCACCGTAGTCGCGATCCCATTAAAGAGTGCTGCGAAGTATTCTTTTACGGAACTTTGTTGTGTTGTGCTCATCGGTCGACCTCACCAAGAACAATGTCAATGGATCCCACGGTCGCAACGAAGTCCGCGATCATCTGGCCCGGGGCCATGAGCGGGAGCATCGAGACGTGAGTAAAACAAGGAGACTTAATCTTTAAGCGATACGGTGTCTTGCCGCCGTCGGAGACGAGGTGGACGCCGAGTTCGCCGCGTGGACACTCGTGGCGCATGTAGACTTCGCCCTTCGGAAGCTTCAGGACTTTTGGAACCTTACCCATGACGCTTCCGGGTTCGAGCTTCTCGATCACCTGGCGGATGATTTTGATCGATTCTTTTACTTCTTTCATGCGCACGATGTAGCGGTTCCAGCAGTCACCGACGACGCCCATCTCTCCGGTGCCCACGGGGACATCGAAGTCGAACTCTGAGTAAAGGCTGTAGGGCTGATTCTTACGAAGGTCCCACTTGTAGCCCGAACCGCGGAGCACGGGGCCCGTGGCGCCGTAGTCGAAGCAGTCCTGGACTGAGAGGATGCCGACGTTCGCGGTCCGCTGAACGAAGATCTTATTCATCGACACGAGCTCGTGGTACTTATCGGTTTCGGGTTCGAAGTTATCCAGGAACTCAGAGACACGCGTGAGCTGTTCGTCGGTCCAGTCGTTCCAGACGCCACCGATCCAGATGTAGTTGTACAAGAGGCGGGCGCCAGAGACTTCCTCGAACAAACGGAGAATCTTCTCACGCTCGTCGAAAGCATAGAGGAAGGGAGAGAAGGCACCGAGGTCAAGCGCGTAGGTCCCGAAGGCCATCAAGTGGCTGCCAATGCGCTGGAGCTCACAGGTCATGATCCGCAGGAGTTCCGCACGGCGTGGAACTTCTGTGCCGAGCATCTTCTCGACCGCCGCGACGTAGGTCCACTCCATGTTCATGGATGCGAGGTAGTCCAAGCGGTCAACGAAGGGAATCACACCTCGGTAGTCGATTGCTTCGGCGTGCTTTTCCATGCAGCGATGGAGATAGCCCAAATGCGGGATCGCATGAGCGACGACTTCCGAGTCAGTCTTAATCTCGATCCGGAGAACCCCGTGCGTCGCCGGGTGTTGCGGCCCCATGTTCAGGGTCAACAGATCAGTTTTGAGTTTTTCAGTTTCTGGCGTGATGGTTGGTTTTTCGACAACACCATCAATGTCCCATTTGTTCATCATATTACTGCACCTTATCCGCAGTGGCGTTTTGCGCTTTCTTAATCATGTCTTGGCGAACGATGAACTCACGATCGGCCATGTTCATCTTCCCTTCTGGGAAAACTTCCATGCCCCGGTAGGTCTTCTGCGCCATGTAGTCTTTGCGAAGAGGGAACCCTTCCCAGTCGTCAGGGCAAAGGATGCGGCGTGGGTCCGGGTGGTTCTTGAACTTCACGCCGAGCATGTCGAAACATTCGCGCTCCTGGAAGTTGGCCGCAGGGAAGAGGTCCGTGATGCTATCAACGGTAGGGGCCACGCGATCAGAGACGCGAACCTTGAGCAAGAGCTGAGCGCCAGCTTCTTGATCGTATTTGGCGAAGACGTACACGACTTCGAGGTAGTCGACGTAGTCGACCCCACTGATGACCTGGAGAGCATTCATCGTGCCGGAGGTCTTGAGGAAACTCGCGACCGCGTGAATCTTCGCGGCGTCGATCAAGATCGCCGAATCGCACTTCGCTTCTTCAGCCACGAGGACCTGGGCGTTGGCGCCGTTTACTTGTGTGTTAATTTTTTGCGCGAGTTCATTAAGCATGTTTTACCCACTTATCACGGAGCAAGCGCTCGTTTGCGATTTTCTTCTGAAGAGTCATGACACCTTCGATGAGCGCCTCTGGACGCGGCGGACAGCCGGGGACGTAGACGTCGACAGGAATCACTTCGTCGACGCCTTTCAAGACGTGGTAGCCGTGCTGCCAGTAGGGGCCACCCTTGTTCGCGCACGAGCCCATGGAGATCACGTACTTCGGTTCTGCCATTTGTTCATAGAGGGTCTGGACTCGCGTGGCCATCTTCAGCGTCACGGTCCCCGCGACGATCATCAGATCCGCGCGCCGTGGGGTCGCCATGAAGGCGCCACAACCGAAGCGCTCGAGGTCGTACTTCGCAGCACCCGTCGCCATCATTTCGATCGCACAGCAAGCGAGACCGAAGGTCATGGGCCAGAGTGAGTTTTTACGACCCCAATTAAAAAAGTCGTCTAATGTGGTTAGGACGATACCATCTTGCATGGAGGAGACTCCCGAAAATTCAATGATAAGAATGGCTTAAGAGTAAAGCCGGAGGGCTTCTGAAGTCAATCAGCCAGGCGGGAAAGGAGTTAGTTTTGTGATAGACGTGGGCAGCGCATTTCCACGTCTTGGCGGAACTTCGTGACGGCGGCGGGAGCACGGCCTTCCTGCATGAATCGCAGGCGGCGGCGATCGTTCTCACAGACCTTAGACAATACGGATTGATACTCCTGCATGGCCGCCAACGGGTACGGCAGACCGTAGGCTGAGGAAACAAACTTTATTTTTTCGTCCTTCAGGTGCGGGAAATGATTCACAATTCCGCGATCCGTCATGAGCTTTTTGAGCTGAGGAAAAAACCCACCCACGTGATAGAAAAACTCACGAGCACGTTTCTCATCGAAGCTTCCGTCCGGTCGCTTGATCTGTTGGCAGTTCGACTCGGCCCCGACCTCGTTCGTGAAAAGCTCTTTCATAACACGACACTCAGTGACAAAGGCGTGGACTTCGCCACCCTGCGCCTCAATTGTGGATAGTACAAAATCGCTCAAAGAAAAGTTCACAGTGTAGGGATTAAAGGCTTCCCGGTGCACGTAGTGGGTCAGCTCGTGGGCCAAATCTAAAAGC
>JBKHVY010000223.1:0-3824 GCA_046569805.1 Bacteriovoracia bacterium
TCGGGACCGAAACCGAGCCCCTCGCGCGCGCGGTCGACCAGCTCCTGCGCGACGTCGGGGGCTTCAAGATGGGACCCTTCGAGCTCATGGATCTCATCGGCGTCGACGTAAACTACTCGGTCACCTGCTCCGTCTGGGAGGCGCTCGGCAAGAACGCGCGCTTCACCCCTCACCCACTGCAGAAGCAGATGGTCGACGAGGGCCGCCACGGCAAGAAATCCAAGCGAGGCTTCTATGACTACCGCTAGCTGGGCCGTGGACCTTTCCCACTCACCCCTCGCGGACAAGATCCGCTTCCTCGAAGCCCATGCTTCCGAGAACGTTCTTTTGGATGTGACCTGCTTCCATGCGACGGACCTCTACGCGCGCTACCCACAGCTTAAGGCCACCTGCTCGACGCTGTTGTCACTCAACGGAAAGTGCGAGCTCCACTCGCCAGAGCACTTCGATGCCGCAGCCGAGCTGCTCCGCGAGCGGGGCTTCAGTGCTGTCCGGACGACGCTGACGACGCCAGGATTCGTGGTGGCCCGGACCATGGCGACCATCATCAACGAAGCCTACTTTACTCTCGAGGAGGAAGTGGCCACGGCGGAGGACATCGATAGAGCGATGCTCTTTGGCGTAAACTACCCGGCCGGCCCCATCGCCTGGGCGAAAGGTCGCGAGGGCGTGGTCCGCGAACTCTTGGCGACCCTCGAGGGGATGACGGGAGACGTCCGCTACCGCAGTTCACGCCTCCTGAAATAAAAAAACCCGGCATTCGCCGGGTTTTCAAAACTACAGGATTTGAGCGAAGAACTAGCCGATCAACTTGAGAGCGTTCTGGCCGTTCGCGTTCGCCTGGGCCAACACTGAAGTACCCGCAGAGTTCAGGATACTTGTGCGTGCCTGCATCGCAGTCGCTTCTGCGTAGTCCACGTCGCGGATACGAGAATTTGCTTGGCTGATGTTCTCGACGTTCACCTGCAAGCTGTTACTTGTAGACACAAGTCGGTTCTGAATCGCACCGAGGAACGAGCGGTAGCCAGAGACTCTTTCGATTGCCTGATCGACGTTAGCGAGCGAGGCTTGCGAACCTTCCTTGGTCGACACGTCCAGCTCCGACACACCGAGGTCTTCGATGCGCGAGTTCACCTGCGCAGAGTCGTAGCCGATGCGGTCTTGGAACTCGTTATTGTTCGCACCGATCTGGAATTCGAAGCGCTTGTCGTTACCATCGAGAAGCTTCTGGCCGTTGAACTCGGTCACTTGCGAGATACGATCCAGCTCTTGCTTCAAGTTCTGGTATTCCATGTTCGTCATGTTACGCTCAGAGTCACCCACGGTATCAGAAGCCGTCTGGATGGCGAGTTCGCGCATACGAGTCAAGATCGATGACACTTCGTTCAAGCCGCCTTCGGCCGTTTGAATCATTGAGATACCGTCGTTGGCGTTGCGGTCCGCTTGCTTCATCGAGCGGATGTTCGCCTTCATCTTCTCAGAGATCGCGAGACCCGCGGCGTCGTCAGACGCCTTCGTGATCCGTGAACCCGACGAGAGCTTCGCGAGGTTGTTCTCGCTTTCTCGGCTGTTGACGCCGAGGCTCCGCTGAGCGGCAATTGATGAAATGTTAGTATTAATTCGAAAACCCATCAGAATCCTCCTTGGTTGTTTATCCCTCACCAAAATCCGTGGTGATTCTTTTTCCCAACCTTGAGAAACAGATGAGCTTCCATGCTCTGGTCTAGTTACCCTCTCGTATGAGATGGGCACCATACATTTCGGAGTCGCCCACAGGAACTTAACGCTGCCGCAAATATTTTTTGCAAACCAAAATTATTTCTTAACGAATCATTTCAGTTCGAAGACTTAGCGATTCCAGAGCGATTTAGTTCGTTCCGTAACCCGTGCTGTTTCTGCTAGACTGACTGCTATGAAGACCGAATACCATCGCATCCTCGTCGTCCAATCCGTCCCCGAACTGGCAGAGTACACCTGCGGGCTCCTCGACGACATCGGGTTCCGCCACATCGCCCGTGCGGAGACAGCGCAGGAAGCGACGGAGCTCCTCCGGAAGGCGAAGGAAGGTCACCGCCAGTTCCAGGCCATCGTCTGTGACGACGACATTCGCGACGGCGCACTCGCGCTGATCGACGCGTGCGACGGAGTTCCCCTCCTCGCGATCTCGGATCCGGCCAACGACAACAATCTGCAGCTCGCCGCGCGCCTCGGACTCTCGGGCCTCATCTTCCGGCCCTACGGACGCGCGCAGTTCGAGACGGCCCTCGCGCAGCTCCTCGCCGGCTAGTTAAAGTCTTTGTACGGCAGGTTATTGAGGCCCGTCCAGACGCGCAGGTCGAACTCCACGTGGTTCTCGAACTGGGTCACGTCCACGGCGTCCTCGAAGCTCGCGATGCGCGCGAAGGACAGCGAGTGCGGCTCGTGGCCCTGCGAGAGGTCGAGGTTCACCATTTTGGTCCAGGTTCCGGTGTTGATGAACGCCGTGCCGTCGGAGAAGAGGCGCATGCCGGGGTTGTGGGTGTGGCCAACGATGAGGAGCTTCGCCTGGGGCTTCTGCGTGAAGAACTCGCGCGTGAGCGTCTCGAAGTCCTGGAACAGCGTAAGCTCGCGGATAAGGTCCCCGATGACCCGCTTCCAGCCGACCTTGAGCTTGATGTAGTACCAGAAGCGCACCATGAGGTAGTAGTGGAAGTTCGAGAGGAGGAACCGCAGCGTGAAGAACGTGTCGAAGATCAGCCCGTGGATGATGAAGTGCTTGATGGGCCTCACGGCGTTGATGTGCGGCCGCTCCTGCTTGTAGCGGTTGATGACGTTGATCACGTAGTACGAGCCCCAGGACGGGATGAAGAAGCGACCGCCGCCTTGGGCGTCGACGATCGAGGTCTCGGGGTCGAACTCGTGGGCGCGCTCGTACTGGTGGCCATGCTGGATGTACACGCCCGGGATCGGCACGTGCGTGTGGAGGTCGTTGCGGATCGTGATCCGGTCCTCGAGCTCCTTGCCGAAGAACGCCTTGAACTCCGCCTTGAGCGAGTCGAAGATCAGCTCGGCGTCGTGGTTGCCGATGATGTAGACGATGGACTTGTTCGGCTTCGAGACGAACTGCTTCAGCGCCTGAAAGACGGGCCGGTGGGCCTTCATGATGATCCGGAGCTTCTCGAGGCACGCCTCTTCGCTCCAGAACTCGTCGTCGAAGAACTCGACGTAGGGCACGGCCAGGAAGTCCAGGAAGTCGCCGTTAATCACGAGCTCGACGGTCTTCTCCTCGTGCTCGCCGCTCGCGTGGAAGGTGATGAAGTCGATGAGCTCGCTGTCGAAGTGGAAGTCCTCGAGCAGGTTGCGGCGGCCCCGCAGCTGCTTCCCCGCACCGAGGTGCAGGTCCGAGATCACGAGGACGAGCTTCTTCCAGTCATGGCTGCGGCGGGATTTCATAGGTCCTTTTACCAACGATGAGTTCGACTTGTTGCGAGGCCGGGGCCATCGGCTGGAAGACCACGAGCGCCTTCGGGGTCACCTTGAACTCCACGACCTTCGAGGCGCCCGCTTTCACGGAGACGAACTTGAGGTCGACGCCGTTCGCGTGGAACTTCCCCATGAGGTCGTTGAGCGAGCGGTTCTGGACCTCGACCGAGTAGGTCGCGCCCACGGACGCCGGGGACTCGACGACGAGCCGCCGATCCATGACTTGGATCTTAAAGGCCTCCGCCGCAGCAGCGCTGAGGCTCACGCACAGTCCGATGACGACGACCCAGTTCAAAGCATTAGTCTCCACTCAGAAAGTTTACGAATCTCGTCGCGGATCTTCGCTGCCTCTTCGAACTGCA
>JBKHVY010000224.1:0-3726 GCA_046569805.1 Bacteriovoracia bacterium
GACCCGCGCCTGCGCAGACACCGTTGATCGCGGCGACGACGAGTTTCTCCGAACTACGAATGGCCTCGACCAGAGGATTCCATTCTGTTTCCAGGGTGTGGCCGATGTCGACAGGGCCCTGACGCGCATCCACTGTCCTGTCATTGAGATCTTGCCCAGAGCAGAAGGCCTTGCCTTCACCGGTCGTGACAATCGTGCGGACACTCTGATCGGCATTGGCGAGGCCAATGGCCCGAATGATTTCTAGTTTTCCGAGTTTATTGAGAGCGTTGAAGACCTGGGGACGGATGAAGGTAATGATCGCCGTTGCGTCCTGGGTTTCGTATCTGATGGTTTCAAATGTCATAGCTCACCTTGAAGATTAAGACTTGATGCTACAGAACTTGTGGCAGTTCCGGTAGCCTCGTGGCGTCGAGCTCGAAGGCCCGAGTCTGCTCTCGGAGTTTCCCGTATCCGAGAAGGTCCAATTGGTAGCTTAAAGAGACGAGGCGCGCCAGGAGAAGTGTCTCAAGGAAGTCATCTCCGCGAAGATTTTTTCCAAACTTCCGAAGCTGCTGCGCCAGTGTACGAAGGTCTCGCGTAATACCGGTGCTCAGAGATCTTGCCATCAATTGTGACAACTCTTCCTCGAAGCGATTCATCGAATTTAGCATGAGTCTTTGGTCTTGAGAGAGATCACGGAGCCAATTCGTGTGTCCCTCACAATTATAGTAGTCAATACGGGTCAGGACTCCCGCCTCGTAGTCATCGAGGATCCTGCGCTCGGGCCCGAGCCGCTGTCCGGCGGACACCGCCTGACCGATCTTTTCGAACGCGAGGCCCTCGCCCAAGTAGATGTAGGCGTGGGAGTAGATTCCCGGGCGAGCGAAGCGACCGACATCGCGAACGGCACCAACGGTATGAGTTGTTTTTTCTGCGGGAGTAACTCGGCGACAGAGAGGGGATTCTAGTATGACCTGCATTTCTACGTTCGAGGTATAGCGGTAACTCTGAGCCATGCCTTGATGCACCAGTACGGTGTTAAGGCAGTTCGGGCCATTGACCAGTAAACTGGCCCAGCTGAAGCAGGGAAGAAGTCCGAGGATCCATAACCATCTCATAGCTTGAAATGCTAAGCCCCAAGGCCTTGGCGCTCAAGGCAGTCGGTAAATCCTACAGGTAGCCGCGCTTCTCTTGGTCTCGCTCGATCGCGTCGAATAGCGCCTGGAAGTTCCCGTTGCCGAAGCCCCAGTGGTTCTTGCGCTGGATGTACTCAAAAAATAAGGGACCAATGCAGGTCTGGGAGAAGATCTGGAGCAGGTACCCCTCCGGGTCCCCGTCGACCAAGAGGCGCAAGTCTTCCAGAACCTTGAGATCCTCTGTGACCTTAAAGGGACGTGTGGGGATGAGCTCATAATAGCTCGAAGGGACATCGAGGAAACTCAGCTGGCGCTGGCGCAGTTCGCCCACGGTCGAGATGATATCCGGGGTCATGAGAGCAATGTGCTGGACGCCGGGCCCTTTGTGCACGTCAAGGAACTCCTGAATCTGGCTCTTTCCCCCTTCTTTCTCTGGCTCGTTAATGGGGATGATGATGGAGTTGTCGGCGAGCTGCACGACCTTGGAGTTGAGTCCGGTCTTCGTTCCTTTGATGTCGAAGTAGCGTGTTTCAACGAAGCCGTAGGTCCGTTTGTAGAACTCCACCCAGTGATCCATCTGACCTTTCGGAACGTTATTCGTCAGGTGGTCGATCCGCGACACACGTGTGCGCAGCGGTTGTGCCGATGAGTCGAGGGTCACGGGGCTAAAGCCTTCGCGGAATTCTCCGGCCCCACGTTCGACGAATTCATTCAAGACGTCACCGAAGCCTTGGATCGACGCGGTCTTGATCGACCCGTGCAGGGAGTGGGAGACCTTGACGTCTTCTTTGAGAACGGCGCCATTCTTGAGGACCACGTCGAGCGCTCGGTCAACGGACTCGACCTGGAAGGAGATCTTACTCACGCCTTCGCCGTGGGCGTTCAGGTACCGTCGCGCATGTGAACTAGGAGACTTCTCCTCGGTCACGAGGAAGCGCACCTGGCCCTGGGTGAAGAGGACCTTCTCCGGGGCTTCCGCCGTCTTGGTGAACCCCATCGTCGAGAACAGCTTGACCGTCGGTGAGTTCAGGTCATTGACGGTGAACTCGAGGTGGTCGATGGATTTCAGGCCTGCGGGG
Organism: Bacteriovoracia bacterium; assembly: GCA_046569805.1. Taxonomy (GTDB): domain Bacteria; phylum Bdellovibrionota; class Bacteriovoracia; order Bacteriovoracales; family Bacteriovoracaceae; genus UBA6144. The sequence goes on from JBKHVY010000224.1 coordinate 2,198, forward strand.
TTGGCGATGCTCATCATGGTCTCCTGGGTAGGAGACCATGATTCTCTGAAGCACCGGAAATGTCAAAACTAGCGCGGCTTCCGGGGCGAGCGCGAGCGTCGCGTGACGCTGCGCTGTTGCGGCATCTTCGCTCCGAAGCAGTCCTCTCTTTGCATCAAATAAAAATAATCGGCTTCGTCCTTGAGGACCTGGGCGACGTGGTTTTCGACGGCACAGATTTCGACGCGAACGCCTTCATTTTTCAGGTGACGCACTAACTCAACGTAGTCGGAGTCACCGGACAGGATGATGATCGTGTCGACCTTGCTCGCCAACTGGGTGGCCTTGATGGAAAGGGGAATGTCCGCAGATTTATGGCACGCCCGCACCGAGCCGTAGAACTCCTTGTGGAGTTTATCCGCCAGGCGCGACGAGATGTTTTGGCCTTCTCTGAAGTATATCAGTCGATTGAGGCCACGGCCGCCGAGCAGCCGCGGAACGAGGACATCGAAGTTGACCATACGACTGTCAGCGCCATACTCGGTTTCGAGGCTGCGCTCGATGTTGTTGCCGTCGATGAGGATCGCAACGGTTTGGGTTACTTGAATTTTATCAGACACAGGGGTTCTCCTTACACGAAGCATTGCTAAATCGTTGTTAAACGGAAGCTTCGATTGTTAAACTGAGGCAATATTGGGGGAAGAAATGACAGCGAAAATCCTAAACGGGAATGAGCTACTGATCCAGGGCGGATTGGAGGCCGGTTTTCATCTATACACCGGTTACCCCGGATCACCTTTAGCTGATTTTTTCAATATTCTCTACGAAAGAAAAGACGAGATGCACGAAAAGGGCATGCGCGTAGTGATCGCGAACTCCGAGGCGAACGCGGCGGCCATGGCGTCCGGGGCCAAGATGGCGGGGCAGAACGTCCTCGTGGCCATGAAGTCGATGGGCCTCCACGTCGCGAGCGACGCGCTCTCCGTCGGCAACTTCGCCAACCCGGGGGCCCTCAACGACCAGGGCGAGAAGGCGGGCGTCGTCATCGCCGTGGGCGACGATCCTTGGTCGATCTCAACCTCCACGCCCGCAGATTCGCGGTACCTGTTTAAGCACCTCCACATTCCGTTCCTCGAGCCCTCGACCCCTCAGGAGCTCAAAGACTGGATGAAAGTCGCGCTCGAACTCTCGCGGGAATCGAGCGTCTACGTCGGCATGCTCCTCACGACGTTCATGGCCGAGGGCGGGGGCCGCGTCGAGGTCGGTACCGAAGCCAGCGTCACGCACGCGCCGGTGACGCTCGACCCGGCGACCTTCAACCTCTCCGAAAACGTCATGGTCCCGCCGAACTCGCTCGGCGCCGACATCCGCATGACGAACCAGCGCTTCCCGGCGTTTCTTAAGGTTCTCGCAGCGAAGCAGCTCGACCGCACCTTCGGCAGCGCCAGTGCGCCCATCGGCATCGTCTCCGCGGGCGCGGTCTTCGAGACACTCAAGCAAGTGCTCGAGGAGTCGGGCCTTCTGTCGCACGTTCACCTCTACAAGTGCGC
>JBKHVY010000225.1:0-3718 GCA_046569805.1 Bacteriovoracia bacterium
CAGATGAAGAGCGAGAGCACGACGAAGTACGGGTGGTATATCATCAGCACCACGGAGCCCACGATGAGCGCGAGGAAGGTTTCGAACCCGTCGAGGGCCCACTTCGCCAAGGACTTCGTGACCGAGGGAAGTTCGAAGAACATCGTCTGCTCTTTCGTCTCGATCCCCTGGAACTTATGCGTGTGACGGTAGACAAACTGGCGCTCTAGAAATTCGAGCAGCATGATCTGCCCGTAGCGACAGGCCTGTAAGGCGATGAGACCAGCTAAGAGCAAGAGACTGAGAGTGAACAAACTCAACCCCAGGCCCGCGAGCAGCAGATTCCCTACGAGGAGCTGGACTATGAAAGGCACCAGTAGGTTGAGGAGCGCGAAGGCTAAGCCGTAGATCATGAAGGCGCGCCACTCAGTTCGCGTCACGAGGAGATATTGTCGGATGAGTTTTAGCGCCATAATAGTTCTCAATTTTTCTTAATGTTAACGATGTCTTAAGCCTTTGGGAATCAAACAGGCGCTGCTCAACAAGAAATTAATGCCAAAGAACTGATTGCTTCGCGTCAAAGCAAGTTCCTTGGCGTGAGCTTTAGTTTTATGAAAGCATTGCTTCAGAAAATCTGTGCAAGACAACCAGATCAAAATGAGGAACGTTCATGTTTCGACCTCGCATCGGCTTGGCCTTAGGTGGTGGCGGCGCTCGCGGAGCGGCACACCTAGGAGTATTGCGTCAGCTCCAGCGCGCAAAAATTCATCCCCATTGCATCGCCGGGACGAGCGCCGGGGCGATCGTCGCCGCGCTCTACGCCTTCGGCGTGGACCTCGAGCGCATGACCGAAGAAATGAAGACGCTGAAACCCGTGGAACTTTCTTCATTTCGCTTCAAGGGGCTGGGACTTTTTGAGAACTCAGAGATCGCTCGCCTCCTCACGAAACTTCTCCCGCCTGACGCGAAAATCCAGGACGCGCGCATTCCGCTCGCGATCAAGGCGACGAACCTTCTAACCGGGCGTGGAGTGATTCTTAGCGAAGGCCCCGTGCTTGAGGCCGTGCTCGCCAGTTGTTGTGTCCCCGGAGTGTACCTGCCGCAGGAGATGAACGGGATGCTGCTCGTGGACGGAGGCCTGACTGAAAACGTTCCCTTGAGTGCGCTCAAGAAGCTCGGCGCGCATCTCATGATCGGCGTGAACCTGAACGGCAACGTTGCCTACGCGAGGCCTGAGGGTGTAGTGGATGTTGTCTCGAGTGCCATGGATATTGCCATCGACGCTCAGACCCGGCGCCAGCTCAAAGACGCGCACGTGGTCATCTCCATGGATCTCACGCGCTTTAGCCGGACCTCCGGATCGGACTTCGACGCGCTGGTGGCCGCGGGGCTCGCCGCGACGGAAGAAAAGATCTGGAACGAGACGACGCTCAGGGCCTGGGTGTGGCTCAAGAAGGCGCGCAACTTCCTGCGCGACGTCGTGCCCTTAAAGATTCCTGAATTTTTACGAAACCTCGTGTCGAGAGGTAGTGATGTTGCCTAAGATGACCTTACCAAGGAGTCCGCGATGAAACTCGTCCTCTCATGTGCTGTTCTGTTATTTTCACTTTCCGCCGAAGCCCAGAACTACGGCCGCGACAGCCTTAACTGCGAAGGATCTACTCTCGTGGCCTACGGCCGCCAAGAGCGCCGCGAAGTTCATCGCTTCAGCTTCACCTCCGAGTGCCAGGCCGCCCTCGTCCAGACCACGCGCTACCGCCAGCGCTTCTGCGACGGGAGCCAGCTCTTCAGCACCCGCCAGGGCCTTCTGCGAGATCTGACCTTCAGCTCCGAGTGCCTCCGTGCGCTCGAAACAGGAAACAACCGCTACCGCATCTTCTGTGACGACAACGAGCTCGTCGGCGCTCGCGGAGAGACCATCCATCGGTTCAGTTTCAGCTCGGACTGCCTCCAGGGCCACGTCCAGGCGCTCCGCTACAGCGGCCACTTCTGCGCCGATCGCGACCTCAAAGACGTGACGGGATTTGTGCTTGCGAGTTACACTTTCTCCAGCGAGTGCCGCGAGGCCCTCGCCCAGGGCCAGTGGTGACCGGCGTGCGCACGCTCCTACTAACCCTCATCCTTATCTCAACCCAGGCGCTGGCACTTCCGGCGCTGGAAGGGATCGCCAAGTTTTCAAACTGCTCCGGCGCGCTCGTGATCTTCGAAGGCATGCCCACCACCGCGCGCGCGCTCATCGTCACTAATGCGAAGTGCCTGACCGGACGCCTCCCGCGGCCGAATGCGGTCCTCAGCAATCGCCTCACGCTGCGCTCGGTGAGTCTCTTCGATGCGAGCGGCAAGGCGCACGCCTTCACCGCGCGCCGACTTCTCTACGCCACACTCACGCAAACCGACCTCGCCCTGTACGAACTGGCCGAGAGCTACAACGACGTACAGTTCAAAACCAGCGTGCGCCCCTTCTTCGTGAGCGTCGCTCCCCCGGTGGTGGGACAAGACCTGGAGTTCATCTCCGCCTTTGGCCCCAAGCGCTGGAGCTGCCAGGTGCAGGGCTTCGTGCGCGAGCTCCGCGACGAGCGCTGGCGCTTTAGTGACGTCATTCGCCTCACGGAGGACTGCGCCGTTGAGGACTCACCGCGCGGGATGCCCGCGGTGGATCTTCCCACGCGCACACTCTTCGCGCTTCAAGGTCCCCGCGGCTTCGCCCAGCAAGTGGCGGCGCTGGGAAGTTGCTTCAACGAAAAATTTGAGATGGATTTAGAGCTCAACGGCTGCGAGCTCCCAAAATAAAAAAAGCCCCGGTTTTGTCCCGGGGCTTGTCTCAGGCCTAGGGCCTTCAAGAAATTTCAAATGAATGTAGTGGGCGGGAAGGAAAACCCCTGAGGTTTTATGGGGGTCCTTCTCCTAGGTGGATCGGATCTCGTCTCTCCGAGTATCCGTGGGAACCCGTCAGTCCTGCCTTCACAAGGTCGCCGGTATACCAATTTTCATTTTCTGCGCGCGTACTCCGAAACACATTCTCTGCTCGGGTACTCCGATTCGTATTCTCGGCTCGCGTACTCCGGAAGTGAGGGCGGATCAACGAACGGACAACTCCCATCAAGACCTCCTAGATGATCAGTGAGATCTCAGTATGAGGTCGTTCCGGATTGGGCGCAAATTTCACCAAACGCGATTTTTTTCGAACCAACAATTCACGAGTTACCTCCCTCTAAAAAACGAATATTGAGGGGTTTGGCAGCTTTATTTGGCATGTTTAGTGAAAAAAGCGCGAAACGAGGGCCACGTGCTCGCTCTCTTCGCGTGCGATCTGCGCGAAGATCTCCGCCGTCCGCGGGTCCCGGGCCTTAAGCGTCTGCCCGAAGCGCTCTCCGGCCACCCGCCCCCGCTCTTCGGCGCTACTCATGTAGAGAGAAAACTCGCGCGCGGAGTGGCAGCACTCGAAGGACAAATAAAGATCCAGGGCCACCGGCACGCTTGAGACTGATAGCCCCAGCTCCCGCAAGCGCTCTAAGAGCCAGGACTCGTGCTTCGCCTCTTCCTGGGAGACCCAGCGCCAGGCGTCGGCGAGGCCCTCGGGAGCGTCTGTAAAGCGCAGGGCAGCTTCGCTGAAGGCCCGGGCCGCTTGCTTCTCGGCGAAGGCCACAAAGCGCAGCCGATCGCCCAGGCCCTCGAGGGTCGAAAGCGAGCGCGGCTTGGGCACGGTGCCGAGCGTGTAGGGATTCCAGTCCATGGGTGC
>JBKHVY010000226.1:0-3672 GCA_046569805.1 Bacteriovoracia bacterium
CGCATAGGCGGCCTCGGAGTCTTGGATGACGGAGAGGTTCTGCGCGTTCAGCTCCACGTCGGCAACGTCTGCTCCGTAGGGGCTATAGTTGTACTTACAGCCGGCAGCGACGATGAGGAGCACAATGACTAACCAGCTGCGATTCATCCCTAACCTCTCAGTGCCACCAGGACGACTTCCTGGTGGTGCGATGGTAAGAGGCGCACGTGAGTTTTGCGGAAACCCCATTCTTGAACGCGCTCGCGGTGCTGCTTAATCTCGCGCGCCACTTCGGGCTTCGCGAGCTTTAAGGTGATGATGAGTCCGCGCGGTTTTTCAACTTCGCGCAGGAGGCGCCCCATGTGCGAGAGCACCGAGCCCGGGGCGAGGTTTAAATCCGAGAGCCACCAATCCGCTCCCGCCGTCTCGGACACCGTCAATTCCTGGAAGGGTTTCTTTAGATGGCGATACTCAGCGTAACGGTTGAGCATCGGATCCATCATGGCCGGATCAACGGCGCGCACGTGGAGACCGCGATCCAGGAGCGCCATCACCGCTCCCCCCGGAGCGGACCCGAGCTCGATGGCAGTCTCGCCGCTCTTGAGATCAAGCTTGAACAAACGAATCGTTTCTTCGATCTTAAGCCAGGCCCTTGAGGGTGCTTCGGCCGGAAGTTCGAGATGCGAAAGTTGCAGAGGATCAGTCCAAAGAGGGGCCGGCGTTTGAACTTTCACGCTCCACACTCCCCCGGCGCCTAGATCAAGAATGCTCGCACCAGGAATCGATTCTTTTCCGAGGCACTCGCCCCAGAGACGCGCAAGATAGGGCACGGGCCAGGCTCCCTCACCTTTAAAGGTGATGAATCCCGGAGCAGAGTAGGCAAGACGCCAATCAGGAAAGCGCTGGTTCATCTCGAACTTGAGGGCTTTTTCCAATCCAACGTTTGTGACACAAAAAAAGAAGGCCATCCTTCAGTTATAGGGAGGGCCCTTTTCTTCGTCAAAGGAATAGACATAAAATAGCTCATGACTCCCACGGACCCCGCAATCGACGCACTCATCGACTTCTATCGCGAGACCTCCGCGGAGTTTTCCAGTGCCCAGCGGCTGTCGGGGCTGGCCTGCCCAAGCGACTGTGGAGCGTGTTGTAAAACGTCCGACGTTTCTGCGACGGTATTTGAGATGCTTCCCATGGCGCTCGCTCTTCATCAGAATGGCCGCGCTGAGGAGATCTTTGATCAGATACAGACAACTCCCGAAGGTATCTGCCCCATGTTCCAGGGCCACGCCACGGATCCGAAGAAAGGCCGCTGTGGGGCGTATGAGACGAGGCCTCTCGTGTGCCGTATCTTCGCCGTCGCCCGGCGTACGAATAAGTACAGAGACTCGGATCTTGTGCTGTGTAAGGAGCTCAAAGAGCTTTATCCGGATCTCGCCCAGAGCCTCTTGGGCCATGCACATGAACTGCCTCTGGTGAACCTGGCCTATTCAAAAATGACAAGCCTTCATCCCTCTGCCATGGAGCGTTCGCTTCATATTAGGCAAGCATTGGGTTTCGCATTAGAGAAAGTTTTGTATCATTTTTATCAGAAATAGACCTAACTGTCTGATAATACAGACTAAATTATTCTTTTTTTATCTGAAAGATTTTCCATGACAACCTAGATCGGGTTTCTTATAGTTTTTGTAACCCATAAGACAAGGATGCTTCATGTTTAGTCGTCTTTTGATTTGCTTAAGTTTCATTTCATCTGTGGCTTTTGCAGATCCCACGCAAGTTCTCCCGGATGGCCGGATCGCGTATTACGGAGAATTTGCTACCTTCCTCGGGTCCCCCGTAAAATTTAGTTCTTCTGATATCAAAAAAGCCCTCTACGACGTCATGAGCTCTTCTCACCTTTCGGTGAAAGGCAAAGTTGATCGCATCGGCGCCTGCGAAGGTGAGCGCAACTGCTACCGTCACCAGGAAGTCGGCTACTCACGCGCCCGCATCATCATGTTCGGCGAGCTCTTCGTAGAGCGCGATGACAAAGGCACATATGTCGACGAAGTCTACTGCCAAAAGCGCATCTATTATAAGCAAGCGACTGACATCTCTCGCATGAACAACGTCGTGAACATCGAGCACACCTGGCCTCAGAGTAAGTTCAGCCGCTCTTACGGCAAAGAGCTCCAAAAGTCAGACCTCCACCACCTCTTCCCGACTGACTCTAAGGCCAACGGAATCCGCGGCAACCACGCCTTCGGTGAAGTCCTCGCGGGTTACACCAACAATGCGCTGTGCGAAGCTTCAAGCATCGACCAGACTAACGGTGGACTTGTTTTCGCTCCGCCAGCTGAGCAGCGTGGCAACACCGCTCGCGCGATGTTCTACTTCTCTATCCGCTACCAAATGCCGATTGACCGCGATCAGGAAGCCACGCTTCGCCAGTGGCACAAGAACGATCCCATCGACACAGATGAGATTGAGCGCAACAACAAGATCGCGGCTCACCAGAAATCACGTAACCCATTCGTTGATTTCCCTGAGCTCGTTGACCAGATTACGGATTTCTAAAATTCGCTACCTCTCCCATGTGAATGCATGATAAAACACCTCTTCACGAGGTGTTTTTTTATGCAAGGTTTCAATAAAGTCGTCACCAGTTATGACCAGGCCCTCCAGGGTCTCTCCGACAATATGTTGCTTATGGTTGGGGGCTTTGGCCTCTGTGGCATCCCTGAAGGGTTGATCAAGTGGATCTATGACCACGGTCAAACTGGACTCACCTGTATCTCAAACAACGCCGGCGTTGATGGTTTTGGCCTAGGGCTTCTGCTCGAAAAAAAGCAGATCAAGAAAATGATCTCAAGCTACGTCGGAGAGAACGCCTTGTTTGAGAAGCAAGTTCTGTCTGGGGAACTCGAGATCGAGCTCACTCCACAAGGAACTCTGGCCGAGAAGATCCGCGCCACGGGTGCCGGCATCCCTGCTTTCTTCACCGCCACGGGCTTCGGGACTCTAATCGGCGAAGGTAAAGACGTGAAAGTCATTAATGGCCGCTCCTACATTCTCGAGCATGCCTATCCGAAGGCTGACTTCTCTCTGGTGCGCGCCTGGAAGGCCGATACCTATGGAAACTTGATCTTCCGCAAAACGGCCATGAACTTTAACCCCATGATCGCCATGGCCGGAAAGATCACCGTGGCAGAAGTCGAAGAAATCGTCGAACCCGGAGAACTGGATCCGAACTTCATCCATGTGCCGGGCATCTACGTCAGCCGCGTGATCAAAGGAAAGTTCGAAAAGCGCATCGAACAGAGAACGGTGAGGAAATAACTATGGCACTCTCAAGAGAACAAATCGCTCAGCGTATCGCTCGTGAAATCAAAGATGGCTACTACGTGAACCTTGGCATCGGGATTCCGACGCTTGTGGCGAACTACGTTCCTGCTGGAATGAGTGTCATGCTGCAGTCGGAAAACGGTATCCTCGGTATGGGCGAATTTCCCACTGAAGACACCATCGATGCCGATCTCATCAATGCCGGAAAGCAGACCGTCACCACGATTCCGGGCGCCGCGTTCTTCTCCTCGGCCGATTCGTTTGCCATGATCCGCGGAGGCCACGTGGACCTCACGGTGCTGGGGGCCTTCGAGGTCGACGCCACCGGTGCGCTCGCCTCGTGGATGATCCCCGGTAAGCTCATCAAGG
>JBKHVY010000227.1:0-3638 GCA_046569805.1 Bacteriovoracia bacterium
ATGATTACAAGCAAAAGATGGCCAAGGAGCTTCATGCTTTTTATTATGCCTGAAAAACTTATCCCTGCCAGGCACTAAAAAGCTTGAGCAAAACAGGAGCCCATATGGAATTTTTCATCGACACCGGCGATATCCAAGAAATTAAAACGGCCGTCGCCTGGGGCGTCGTCGACGGCGTCACCACCAACCCGAGCCTCGTCGCGAAGACCGGCAAAAACCAAATGACTCTCATCCGCGAGATCAGTGAGATCGTCGACGGGCCCATCTCTGCTGAGGTCATCGCTCTCGACGCTCCGGGCATGCTGAAAGAAGCTCACGAACTGGCGAAGATCCACAAGAACGTCGTCATCAAGCTCCCGATGACCAAAGACGGAATGATCGCGCTGAAAGAGCTCTCGAAGCAAGGCATCAAAACTAACGTGACCCTCATCTTCTCTGCGAATCAGGCGCTCCTCGCAGCGAAGAACGGTGCAACCTACGTATCTCCCTTCATAGGCCGCTTGGATGACGTGGGCCAGACGGGGATGGATCTCATCGCCGAAATACGCACTATTTTTAACAACTACGGCTTCGAAACAAAAATCCTCGCTGCCAGTGTGCGCCACTCGGAGCACGTAAAGATGGCGGCCCTGGCCGGCAGCGACGTCGCGACCATCCCGCTCAAGGTCATCGAGGGCCTCTTCAACCACCCCCTCACGAAGCTCGGCATCGACCAGTTCATGGCCGATCACGCCAAGGCGCAGACGAAGTAACTGACACCCTTAGGCGGTCATCCTGGCCGCCTATTTTTTTCCAAAAAACTGCCGATAGATAACAGAGACTGACCCCTTAAAAAAGGTGATCGCTTTGTTTCGTCTTTTCCTCCTTGTGCTCCTCACCTCTTGCGTCGCCGCAGACCAGGCCGCCGTCACTGCCTCTGGCGGGGCGAGTAACCCCAATGCGCCCGCGCGCTGGAGTCTTGCCAGTTTTCCGAAGAACGTGAGTGTATCCTCCGCTTTCAGTGACGCCGAGTTTGCCGTGATCCAGTCCGCGGCCTCAAGCTGGAACGGCCAGGTCGCGGGAACAAATTTCTTCGCCATCTCTACGACGAAGATCACAGAAAAATCCGACGCCGCGAACCTCGATGACCTCATGGACAACGTACTAGGTGTCTACAAAGGATCGACCTGGAGCCGCGAACTGCCCAGTACCGCTCTCGCGGTGACTCAGATCTTCGGCGTTCGCCAGAACCGCGGGCAGGCCAGCGAGTACGTCGAAATCGTCGAAGCCGACATCCTCGTTAACTGGACCTTTCCCTACAAACCCACAGACATCACCGGCTACGATCTCTTCTCGGTGGTGCTCCACGAGTACGGTCACTTCCTGGGTCTGTCGCACACCACGAACTTAGGGCATGACAGCATCATGTTCCCGACCATCGACAAGGCCTCAAGCTTCACGCGCCCGGGCTCACTCGATTTAAGTAACCTTCAAGTGAAATACCAAATCGGTTCACGCGGGGTCCTGAGTGCGGCACGCCCGCAAGCCGCGCAGAAACCATCGACCCTCGACGACGTTCGCAATTCCGGAAACGGGGTGCGCATCCTCTTAGAGCTCTATCCTGATGGCACGTGCCTTCACCGCGTTGACGGCATGATCGTGCATACTCATCCCGTCAAACTAGAGTAGCTCACGCAGCTCGGTTTCGGTGAGCTTGCGGTGATGGACACTCTCTTCAACCGTTGTACGCGTGGAGCTTCCGGAGTAGACATGGCGCTTGAACAAGGGAGCGAGCTCCGCACGGTAGTGGCCCTGGGCCCAGTCGATGAAGTCTTCGGTAATAAAGGGCATGAAGGCACGCTCTTGCACCAACCGCCGTAGAAGACTCTTAAGTCCTCCCTGCTCCGCGAAGTAGGCGTCGAGGTTACTCATGAAGGTAGCCCCGTAGCCGTAGGCCGCGCGCGCCGTGGTACGCGTATAGGGCGCCATATTCGCCAGATTGGCACTGCCACTAAAGCCCGTTCCGCGCGGGTAGCCCCGATCGCGCCAGCTGGCGATGGCCTCATCAATCCAACCCGCATTCCCGTTAGCGGGCATGACTCCGCGAGCGAAGTAACTATGAATCAGCTCATGGCCCAGGGCCTCAAACGACGTGATGGTGGCGCCACAGTATTCCATGCCGCCTTGGCCCGCGTTGTAGATGGTAAGACTCGGATGCAAGAAAGGTCCGTAGTCCGCTTCCAGCTCTCGCAGCACGCGGAGAGTCTCAGTCTTGACCCGTGCTAACTGAGCCGCGGCAGAGCCTAAGAGCGAGGGCCTAAGGTAGATCACCACGGGAAGCTCGCGCCCGTCGACGGAGGTGAACGCAAAGCGCTCCTCGGCCATGACTCCTTCGGGCACGGTGTGGAAGAAAACTGAGCTTGCAGTGAAGTACTGCGGATAGCGGACGACGAAGTGCTGACCCGAGAGCTCTTCCACGACTCCGTTGGTGTAGAGCACCTGACGCTTCGAAGCGTTCAGGAACTTCACCTCGAAGGTCATGACGTACTGGTCGAACTCGAGGTTCGCCGGGAGGAACTGCTCGAGGTACTGGCGATCGGTGAGGTCACTCATCCAGAACGCGCTATGCACGCCGTCACTCTTCCAGTCGACGAGACTCACAAGCGGCGAACGAACCACCAGCTCGTGCGTTCCGGGCGCCACAAGGGTTTGGAGAACACGAACAGTGGTGGCGTTGTCGGGCGTCTTCACGCTCAGCGCCCGTACGGGGGCACCGTCGAGTTCAAGGCTCGTGGCTTCGGGCCTCAGGTCGAAGATCGGCTGTCCCGCCTCCTGCGCCTCGAAGCGGATCGTCGTCACCACACTCGCGCTCTTCGCGCGCACGTCGTAGGTGATCTTCGCGTCGAGCTCGAGGAAGTCGACGTAGACGGCGCGCAGGCCTTGTACACTGAAGCCCTCCGGCGCACGCGAGAGGTCCGAGGCGTGGGCGCCCGCGGAAAAAGCGAGGGCGAAGACGAAGGCCAACATAGGTACTCCTTTACCAGTGCGTGGAGCCTCTATTGCAGCAAACCATGGCCTCAGTTGTCTCGCGTGTAAGGAAATAAAAGCCGCGCGAATACCCGAGCTAATCCTTCGAGAAATACAGCTCGACTTCGGGCCTCAAGCTCAGCTCTCCGAGAGCGGGGATCTCGAGTTCGAACTGAAGCGAGGTGCGCACCCGAACGGTCCGAAGCTCCGCGCTGAGTTCCGCATCACTCAAAACTCGCTCGAACACGTCGAGCTCGCTCGCCGAAGCTGAGAGGGACAGAAGTCGTGATCTCCGCCAAATCATACGCCGGCGGAGTTTGCAATGAGACACGGAGTGAAGTATAGCTGACAAGAATTAACCAGGAAGTTTTGAGTGCTCCAAAGAAGGGGCCAACGTCAATTTTGATTCAATTTAAGATTCTATGGATGTGTCCTTTCTATGCTGATTATAGGCCCTGAGAGCTAGAATGAGCACGATAGGTAACAACGCAAGTAGTAAAGTCACAAGGATTTTAGGAATAGTAATCAAGTCGCAAGGATCAAAGCCCATACAAATTTTTGGTCGAAAGAAAAGGAACGAAATTGTAATCGTTCCCCATACTAAAAAAATGAATGCAATTCCGATCTTGAGT
>JBKHVY010000228.1:0-3601 GCA_046569805.1 Bacteriovoracia bacterium
CGAGTCTCACAACCCACGAAATAACTGAAACATTTCAAGGCATTACAAGCTCGTTGCGATGAGCTTATGACGCTGTAAGCAAATTCACGTCTACAAACCTTAAAAAGAGTTGTTAGAACCACCCTATCTGAGTTTTCAAAACCTCAAAGGGGATCTCCATGAAGATGGTTACTACTCTCGTCACGTTGCTTGTGATCCTGGCATCACTCATCGACGTTACTCACGCCCAAGACCCGCGCAGACGCCCAGGAAACGGTGGCGGAGGCGGTCGCGTAGAACGTCGTCCGGTCCCAGGACCTGGTCCTGGTCGTGTTGAGCGCCGTCCTGCTCCTGGTAACCCAGGTGGAGGCCACGTCGAGCGTCGCCCCTTCCCAGGGAACCCCGGCGGAGGCCACGTCGAACGTCGCCCGGCTCCACGTCCGATCCCTGACTACCGCCCGGGCCCAGCGCCGCGTCCGCGCCCAGACTACCGTCCGGCACCCGTCCCACGCCCTCGCTACAACCCGCCACGCAGAACGGCGTACAGGCCCGTTTACCGCACGCCGGAGCGCACGTACTACGGCACACGAAACTACCACCGCCCGCCGATGTACCGTCCGCTCCCCTACGCGCGCTACCGCCACTCTCCGTGGAACTCCGTCCACGTCGGTCCGGTTCGCTTCTACCGCTCTTACGACTACTACTCGTACGTCCGGACGTCGTTCCCGAACTACGTCTACCTGAACTGGATCTACTGGCCCGTGACCGGCTACTCGAACGGCTACTACGTCTTCGACAACTACCCGTACTACGTCTACAACGGATACCGCTACCGCTACAGCACGGTTGACCAATGTAACTACCAGCTCGTCGACAGCTACACGCACCAGGTGGTGCGCTCGTACTGGAACGAGACCTGCGCCCGGGGCTTCGACCAGTGTTCGTTCGAGCGCGATAACCTCAACGACCGCAACAACGACTTCCGTTACTTCTGTTCGGAGACGTTCCGCGACGAGTACTACGACTACTCTCGTCCGACCTACGACTACGGGTACAACGACTACGATTCGTCTCCGGACTACGGAAACGGGTACGGCAATGACTATGGAAATGACTACGGCAACGACTACGGTCAGGACTGCTACGACTACGATTACGACAACGACGTCTGCTACGACCGAAACTAAAACAGAGGGCCCCGATCGGGGCCCTCTGTTTTATCTAATCATCGTAGCCGCAGGCGCGGCGCCAGTCCGGCGGCGGTGCCACGAGCTTGCGCTCTTTGAGATCCATGAAGCCAATCACGAAGCGTGCTTCGGAAGCGATCTTCCCGTCGGCCTTCACCATCTGCTGGTTGATCTCCATGATCTTACCGTTGATCTCGCCCGGCGCTGACTGAATGTGGATCCACTCGCGGTTCACGAGCTCACGCTTGTACTTAACGTGGGCTTCGATGATGACGGGCCCCATCTTCTCCGCCTTGATCCGCTCGAGGCCAAAGTTGTGGGCAGTGATGAAGTCCCAGCGTGCCTCTTCGTAGAGCGTGAGGTACATGGCGTTGTTGACGTGGCCGAAAGTGTCCAGGTGAAATTCCTTCACCTGGACGCGGTAATCAAATTTGAAGTTCATGGGCGGTATTATCTAATGCTTGGCTCCGCTACGTCCATGAGAGCTTTACGCTTCTGGACTTCAGAATAGCGGTTAGAGATCTTGGTGAAGAGGTCTGAAGCCGGAGAATCGATCTCTTTTGCGGAGGCGAGCTCGCGGCCTTTTTTCTTGTTGAACATTGAGGCGAAGGGGTTCTCCGCTCCATCTTCTTTCTTACCAGCTCCTGGGCGCCAGCCGCCGCCTGAATAGGCTGCTCCTGCGCCGCCGTAGGTTGCACTCTTCGAAGTGACTTCTACAGGTGCCTCTTTCTTCTCGGCTTCAACGCCGGGATCATTTGAGAGACCGTTCGCTGAGGCACTCGCACCCGCACCACCAGCTCCACCGCCGCCTGCGCCTGGGGCACCACCACCGGCCCTCGCCGCTGGAGGAGCGTTGAAGATGTCTTTAGCCTCTGCGGCTGCTTTATTCAGATCACTCACGCCGCCGACGTTCGCGGCCGCCACACCTGGGCCTTTGCCGGTGTCGATGGTCTCGCCGCCGAACTCATCGCTCGTCGCTGTTCCAAGATTACCAAGTCCAAAGTTCTGGCCGCCGAAGCCCGAGCCGTAGTTCGAGCCGCCGACCGAGAGACGAGCCCCCGGACCGAGGCAGCGTGGGTCGCTTGGGTTCGCCTGACAGAAGCGCAGCACGCCTTCGTCGACGATGTCGTCCGGAGCGACGATCTGCTGCTTCGCCGCTTCCATCGCGTTCGCTTGCTTCTTCAGAACCGACTCTTTAAGTGCTGCTTCAAGCGCCTTACCTGTGGCCTTCGCAATCTCCGCCATCATCTTCCGGCGCTCATTGCCGTTAGGGAAGAACTTCGCTGCGGACTTAATCCCGTTCGGACCTTCGTCAGCAAATAGCTGACAGCAGCTCGACGCACATTGATCCATGATCGAAGCTTTGGTGACAAAATTGTAGAGCTGTGTACCGATGGCACCGGCCTTGGCCGTATTAAAGATCTTGTTACGTGATTCGGCGTCAGCAGCAGCAAGCTTCGTCGACTTCGCGCCATCGAGGCCGGCGGTCTGACCATTACCCTTCTGAACTTCCTTCGCCATATCGTTCTGAGCCTTAATGCCGGTCGCGGTCTTCTCGACCTCATTGTAAACACCCAGACCCATTTCAGACGCCTGAAGTCCCATGTACCAGTTCTTAAACTCTACGCAAGACGGGTAGTCGAACGCGTGACCAGGCAGACCTCTGGCGTCACGGCACACCACAGGACCGCCACCTTCGTCTTTTTCTACTGTTTCAAATTTTGATGTTTGAACTCCGGCATCGTAGATCGCCACGCACTTTTGAGTTCCGACGATTGCGACGTTTCTGTTCTGCGAAACACCCCTAAGAAGACATGATCTATATTTTTCGAAATCAGACTCTGTACCACCATTAAAGTTACACCCATCGGACATCACTCGACAAAAGGACTCGCGACTAAACTTACTAATTCCATTGGGTCCAATCTCTGAAGAGAAACTACCAAGACTTGAAGCCTGTCCGCCGGACAAATATCTTGCGCAGAACTCAGGCGATTCGAATGAATCTTGAAGGGTCATTCCATTAGTCGCAAAAGACTTAAATTTTTTCACTTTTTTTTCAGATCCATTAATAGCTTTAACAACTACTTCTTCGCAGTGTGGCTCGGAGCATGACTCGAGTAATTGACCACAATTAAGTCCATTTGGATTTTGCAGCTCAGGCATACAACTGGCGACTCCCGATTGGGGGTGAGCTTCCGATGAGTTTTCAGAGACTGTACTCGCAGGCTCCCTTCGCTCTTGTTCCTCTTTATCGCGCCCAAGCTTCTCAACGAACTCTCCTAATTCATCTGTCTGACCCTCATCAGGGGATGATTGCAATGCTCCTTCTGTTGCAAAGACAGAATTCACCACGAACCCCGCAACAAGTAGAAAGCTTAAAACGCGAAATGATGTTCTCATGGGACTTCTCCGTAAAAGGCTTATCGACGCCT
>JBKHVY010000229.1:0-3582 GCA_046569805.1 Bacteriovoracia bacterium
AGACAAGATTTAGATTTCAGACTGTTAGTACGTGTATTAGTCTGTTTGCATGTCATTTTTCAACATTCATATCGCATCGCAACTCTCTGGCGTCGCTGCCGCCACTATTCGAGCTTGGGAGAAGCGCTATACCGTGCTCGTGCCTCACCGAGCGGAAAATGGCCATCGCATGTATTCCGAAACGGACATCGAAAAACTCTCGGTGCTGCAACTCCTCACTGCGGCCGGGCATCCGATCGGAAAGATCGCCCGCATGGAGGTCACCGCCCTCCGCGACATCCTCCAGACCCAGACCCCCCACGATCCGGCGGAGCTCTTCCTCCAGCGCCGCGCGAGCGACGTCGACTCGGACCAGCTCCGGGCGGGCATCCTCCTCGCGCTCGCGATGTACAAGCTCGACATCATCTCCTACGAACTCGACAAGGCGAAGAAGCTCCTGGGCCCGCGGGACTTCGTCTTCGAGATGATCCTCCCGCTGTTCCGCGAGATCGGCCTGCGCGTCTATAGCAACAAGCTCACGATCGCGCAGGAGCACACGCTCAGTGCGATCGTTCAGTTCCACATGGGGCAGCTGATCGCCCTCCACTACACGCGCCAGCAGTTCCGGCCTGGCCTCGTGCTGCTCGCGGCCCCGGAGGGCGAGCTCCACGAGATCGGCTTGCTCGCGGCGTGCATGCTGTGCACGGAGTACAAAGTGAAGTTCATCTTCCTCGGCAAAGACCTGCCTTCCGATGCGCTCGCCGAAACGATCAATCAGATGCAACCGGAGTTCGTGCTCCTCGGCGTGACCAAGGGCCACGAGCTCACGCCGCAGCTCACGCTCCAGCAGTACCTCGCCGACCTTCGCAGCAAAGTCGGACCGAAGGTCAGGATCTCGATCGGCGGGAACGTGAAACCCTACATCAAGCCTGACCTCGACAACCTCGGGGTCGGCTACCTCTCAACCCTCGAGCAGCTCGACGAGCACCTCAAGAACTTCGGGACCTAAAGCGCGCTGTTTTACTCACACTGGTAAACGGTGGCGAAGACCTGGACCTTCTGGCCGTTCGGAACTTCCTGAGTGATAAAGAGCGCATTGGCCCTTAGCTTCGCAGCAAGGTTACGGGCGTGATTGCGTGCAAGATCCGCGCTTCCCTGTTCATTCTCTCCCACGACTTTCCCCATAACGTGGCACTCCGGACCGGGCTTCGCCTCGAGAACGGCAACGTCTTTAGCATCGTCGGTGAGCCCACCGGGGTTCGAGCTACACGCAGCGAGAAGAACTGTCAGACCGAGAGAAAATACCGTTTTCATGCACGACTCCTTTCAAAAGATGAGGTTATCATATCAGAAAACGCACCATGATGACTCGATGAAGTTAAGCCCCGCTCTAATTCTGATCGCATTACTCGGACTCCTCGCCTGCACGAAAAAAGCGGAGCTGAAGAAAGACGGGGTCGGGGTCGAGCTCGCGGGTCTCGTGTGGGAAATTGCCAGCACTTCGGAAGGCCGCTGGAAAGTCGGTAAGCACCTCACGAACACGGTCACGAAGAACGTGAACTTCGTGCTGAAACTCCCGAAGATCGACAGCGCGGACATGGAGTTCATGGCGTCGACCTACAAGGTCGACGCCTGGCTCATTCGCGTCATCCAGACCAGTGCGCAGAACGGCCGCATGGAACTCGTCACTCTCTACGCCCCCTTCATCGCTCGAACCGCCGCGCGATCCCCGGGCCAGATGATGAAGTCCGTGTCGCTTAACCTCACCTACGCCGCTGCGGCCATGTCCGAACGCTTCCGCCGCTTCAACTGCCCCGCCTTCTCGCACAACAAGCGCGTCGATGAATGGTCGGTGATTGGCGATATGGCACCCATCTCATTGGTGATCCAGCCCCAGGCCACCTTCAGCGAAAAACTCAAGCCAAGTGACCTCGTGCCAATGACTCTCAACGTGGGCCACACCATGGTCGGCGAGTACACAATTGAGGTGGCGCTCTTCAGTACTGCCACCAAGCAGATCTACAGTTCCTTCCGTCAGCTCCCACAGGGACTGCGTGTTTCGTCCGAATATGCGATCCAGGTCGACGGCTGCGACGGGGTCCACGAGGAATACAATACGCCGAACTAGATCTTTTCGGGCTCCGTGCTGATCGCGCGACTCACGACGTAGGCCTTTGTGGCGTCGATGATGTAGCCCTGCTCGATGAGGTTCTTCCCGATGAGCATCTTCTTACTCAGATGCGAGCGGTCAGCGAGGTTGATCTCAACTTCGTAGGAGTCGTTGTGGAACCAAACCTTCTCCCGGAAGAAGTAGCGCGTGCTCACGCCGGACGCAGAGCGGACCTGGTCCACACGACTCACCATGCGCTCAAGGCGCGTTTTTTTGCCCGCGTCGTCTACGGTCTCGAAGCTCACGAAGAGGAGCTCCTTGGTCTCGCCGTGCTCGGTCACTTTCTTGAGCGTGGTCTGGATGTCGATCGCGTGGATCGAACTCGTCTGCGCACCGGAATCAACCTTCGCATCGAAGGTCAGCTCACGGTTCTCGCCCAGCTGGATGACCTCGGAGTGGCCAATGATGGTCTTCACTTCCGGTACCGAAGCCGGGCAGCGCAGCGGTGCCGCGGACTCAGCAGAGGCGAGCTTCTCAGACGCGTGATCGTAGAGGCTTCCGACGCCGATCAAGGTCGCCGTCAACATGAGTCCCAAGACAATGAGTGGAGTCGAATTCATGGTGGTCTTTATCGGAGTTTTTTGGCCCAGAATTGAGGTCCTCGTTACTTAATTTTTGCCATCACGCTTTCAATGGCTTGGACGATCTCAAACTGAATGTCCTTCGCGTCGTCGAGCTCCGTGTGGTCGAGCGGCGAGAGGATGTTCTCGACGTCCGTCATCTCGTGGCGGCGAGCGACGTGGGGGCCGTCGTTGAGAAAGAAGTCGTTTTCCCCGAACACGTTGAGGTGCTTGGCGACGTTCTGCGGGATGATGTCGTTCCCGAAACCCACGGCGTCGAGCGTGACGAGGAGGTCGACCTTCCGGAACCCGTGCTCGAGGGAATCGAGGGCATCACTTACCTCTTTCACCGTATCACCGCCTAAAGAGTGACCGACGAGGATCACTGGGAAGTCCTTGTGCGTGCGTGCGACGTGTTCGAGGATCTCGTCCTTCTGGTCCCAGCCGTAGAGACGAGCGCCAGGAACAGCTTCCGCCATCCGACCGACTCCAGCGTAACTTCCTTCGGACTTCAACGGCGACGACATGTACTGCCACCCTGTCACGAAAATGATCGCTGGTTTTTTCACGCTGCCCGGAGCGATCTTTTCCTTCACTTCCAGTGCCTTCTTGGCCTTCTCAGCAGCTTCGTCGCGAGCGACGTCTTTAGCCGTCGACTCGAGGCTCGGCGTCGGGAGATCCGGAACTGAGGGAAGCGAAGGAAGAGGCACTGAAACAGTACTTAAACTAGGTGCCGGTGTCGAAGCAGGGACCGGAGGAGCTTTCGCGGCTTCAGATAGATCAACCTTGTAGTCCTTATCTCCGGGTTTGAGCCCAAGTGGAGCAGCACCAGGTAAACGGCTTTCACCCGCCTTCTTGAGAGGGCCCGCGGCT
>JBKHVY010000230.1:0-3570 GCA_046569805.1 Bacteriovoracia bacterium
GGATGAGGATTTAGGATTTTTCATCATGAAGGCTGCATCCTTTATCAGTATAATCAGGTACTTGGGGTCCAATTATTAACTGAAACCCATTAAGCACTTGGTGTATAATTATATTATAAGCTTGTTTTGATTTTTTATGCACACAAGGGGCAATCATGGCTTTGATTAATAAAGACGCGAAGATCACTGATTTTATGAACCTGGTTGTGGCCCCAGCCCTCAACTCCGTGGAATTCCACAAGGAAAACGTCGACACCGACGGTTTCAGTAGTGACCTCAACCTCCACACGCCGATTGACACCGTCCTCGCGAGCCCAGCGAGTGCTCGTGGTAACAGCGTCGTGCCAACCTCCTTCCCCGTTTTGCCTACGATCGGGTCCTTGCTCTCGGCGACGGACCTCGCTTCTCTGTTCATGACGTACGCCTGGCACCTCACCTCGATCCGCCGAGCGCGCCTGACTCGACTCAACACCAATGACGGCGTTGCCACGAACGAGCTCATAAGCGACGGTATCACCACTTTGTCATCGGCTTACGCCATGCCGATCGTGAATTTTAACGATGCCGTGCAAGCTGCGCCAAATCCGTTGGCAGCCTTGCAGCCAAGTAACGTCGCCACCGAAGCGGCCCTGGACGCTCTGATCAATAGACTCGCAAGCGTTTGCGCCAACCACAGACCGAACCTCGTGAACCTAAGTATCTGCCACGGGTCTTGCCACTCCAGCTGCCACGGGTCCTGTCACGGTTCTCGGGGACGGAGATAATGTCGATGGATGCAGCCAAGCCGATCAAAGAAGTTACGGTCCCCCTCAAGGTTGAGGAGCTCAAAGAACTCATCGAGCAGAAGAGTTCGTTTTACCACATCGACTACGTGGGCTCCCAGCTCAAGGACATCGTGTTCTTGAACTACATCTCGAACCTCGACCTCCCCTGTGAGATCAAGGTCCCGAGCACCCTTCCCTACGAACAGAAGCAGAGCCTCATGCGGGCGTACTTCACGACCCGAAACATCGTGAAGGTCAAAAGCCTGAGCTACAATGCTGCGCAGGTTCTCCTCGAGAAGCGGGGAACGAATACCGAGAGCATCTTCTCCAATCCCTATTTCTCCCGCGACGAGGTCGTACGGTTCATAAGTGAAAACGCTGAAATCGTTGACCGCTGGGAGCGGTTCATCGAGAGCACCGCTGTGTTCGCCATGTACACGACCGAGCTGAACAAAGAACTCGACATTAAGTCTCAGGTCCCGGTCATCGACGATGCGAACTACCTCGGGGCGAACATCGTCAACATGTTCTCCGTCCCGTCCTTCATGGAGTTATTCTTCCTCAGTCCTCCGCGCCACGAGCTAGCATTCTTCCGGCCGCAGTTCGAAGAAAGCATGTTCAAAGGTCGCAACCTCTACGAGTACTTCTTCTGTCCCGAGAACGAAGTCTACGGTCTCTTTGCGGCGCAGGTTCACGGCGGGATTACGTCGGAGATGATGGCAGATGCGGTCAAAGAGTCCTACGAGATCATAAACTCACTCAAGAAGTAGTTTGGCGACTTTCGTACCATTCGATCAAACCTTTGAACCCGTCGCATGAGTCATCACTCATCGTTTCGTTTTTCAGGTGTTCGCTAAGGCAAGCCCCAAGGAAGCGACATCCCGAGCACCTAGGATTGCTCGCTATCCGGCGTTTCTCGTCGACGCACCAAGCGGCGTAGTCTGCAATAGAGGAGAGAGGCTTGAAATACTCTCGGTGCTGGTCATCAAACTCGAGAACCGCAAGTTCTCCCTGTGGGGTGATGTACAAGTGGTCGTCCGACCAGGCATTCTTCCTGCGCTGAAGCACCGATTGGATGTTTTTTTCATTCACAAATTCGAAGTTAAAGTCGCGGTCAATGGTTAACCACCGCACGATGAACCGCTCAAAGTCGCGGTTCCTAAAGCGTTGCTGGTTAGCTTGATTTGCGGAGTACGGCTTAACTTCAACCGATACGATGTTCGATGCGAGGTTGAGCATATCGATTGTCTCGGCGAGCTTCGCATCACTCCACGCCATCATCGTCGGCGACGCCAGAAGCAGTGCGTGCACCGGCTTATTCGTGGAAAGGATATTGCTGAAGACCAATCGATGGTCCTGGCGCAGATCGCCATCCCAGCTTACCGAAAGGTCGACTTCTGGCCGTGATAGCCATGGTTTAAGCTGACTTAGATTCGTAACAACGTTGATCTTGCCCGAGTAATACTCGCTAAAAACAGAGAGCAACTCGGCAATGTAATTGTCGTCAAGGAGAGTCACTTCTCCACCGTAGAGGTCGATATGTTTGATGCTGTTTTGTTGTGTGACATGGTCAAGCTGGTGTCGGAGAACCTTTAGATCAAGGACCTCCGCGGATGCCAGTTGTTCTTTTGTGAGATAGCAAAAAGAGCATCTAAAGTTGCATCGGTAGAGCGGATTAACGGATAGAACCAACTCTTTCTTCATAGCGGTACGTCTTTTTTAGCGACTTGCTAAATTTCTCAGGGAGTTCGCAGATTGCATGCTCGAGCTTCTTCATGAGAGAGCAGTGCTCGGCGACGATGTTCGCCCGCTTCATGTCTCCAACCGTTTTTCGGCAACCGTTACAAAGGTTAAACATCATGCACCCGTAGCACTCCGGCTTCAGGGCCGCGATCTCCGGATCGTTCTGGAGGGGTGTTTCGATCGTGGACGAGGCCATCTCTTTTTTGAAGTCGATCGCGTACTGTCGATCGTCGCCGAATGCACCACAGCTGTAGTAATCGCCCTCGGGCTGGAGACAGCGAATGCCGCTGTCGCAGCTGCGGTTGCGCGGGCAGATCGTCGCTTCGTGGGAGATCCCTTTAATCATCTCCTTGGTATTGAACTCCCAGTCGGTAAGCCCCTCGGAAATGATCTCGAGGTAAATCTTGTAGATCTTCGAGAGCTGATAGGGCTTGCTTTGAACACCGCTCGCCATGGCGTAGTTGAGCTTGCACTCGACGCCCATCTTCTTCGCAAGCCGTACGTTTTCGATCGCCGTGTCTTCGTTCTCGTCGTTGATGACGCACAAGAAGTCCGGCCGGTACCCGACCTTCTCCAGAAACAGGTCACTCACTTTCCAGAAAATTTCTTCCGTGAAGACTTGCGACTTAGTGATCCTTCGCGTGTCTCCGTAGTTGAAAGACGTTGCGACGTTAACCTTCTTGTGTCGAAAGAGCTCGGTCCAGCGCTCAGGTCTCTTATAAAAGTCCCAGAGGTTCGTGGTGAAGCTAAGATTCGTTTCGAGGCCCTTCTCCTCGATGTACTCGAGAATCTTCCAGTAGTAGGCGGGATCCATCATCAAGGGATCTCCGCCATTAACGATAATGGTTTTTGTGTTGGGAAAGCGATCAAGGAACGTATAAATCTTGTCGAGTTCAAGCTTCGCTGTCTTGTCCTCTGCGATGTCCGTCGAGCTACAGAAGGTGCACGCGAAGTTACAAAGTTCTGTCGGCTTGATGATGAGATCCATACTCTTTTAAACCCTTGTCCTAACCTTGGACCCAGTCGTTTCTGACGGCATCGTACTTCAAGTTGAAGTTTGCTA
>JBKHVY010000231.1:0-3536 GCA_046569805.1 Bacteriovoracia bacterium
TGACGAGGAAGGCGCCCCAAAATTTGATTTGGCAAAAAACATCGAGACGAAACAAGTTGAATCTTCGACTTCTCGCGTCAGCGCCGCCTCGTCGGCGCCTAAGACTCTCTCTTCATCCTTGAATGATTCGCTCAAGGGGGCAGGCACCCGGTCGGGTTCAAGGTCGGGCACTAAAACCGGCGTGAAAGTGGCCGCTCCTCAGTCGCGGGCAGCGGTCGGTAAGACTGGTTCAGGTACAAAAAAAGTCACGCTGGATAAGTCGGATCAGGCCCGCATGCGAAATTCTCTGGTGATCGCCGTGCTGGTCATTATCGGTGGTGTCGCGTATTTCTTCTTCAAGCAATCAGAAGATGCTGAAGTCCAAAAGGTCGCCGAAGCGCAGGTCGCACCTGCGGCGGTGGCAGCTCCTCCGAAAATGGGAATTCAAGATCTGCGCATTAAAGATCGCTTGCCGGCAGACACACTAGGGATCCTGAACTACCTGGCGTATCCGAAGTGCGGACAGGAACTCGAGAAAGCCGTGTGCGCTGATCTAAAGCTTCCTCTCGAATCGTTCCCAGGAACTGGGATTC
The DNA here is from genome assembly GCA_046569805.1 of Bacteriovoracia bacterium. Classification (GTDB taxonomy): domain Bacteria; phylum Bdellovibrionota; class Bacteriovoracia; order Bacteriovoracales; family Bacteriovoracaceae; genus UBA6144. Next base: position 573 of record JBKHVY010000231.1, read on the forward strand.
GTCGCGAGGGAGAAACCATCCAAATCGTTTTGCCCTATCTAACCACTGACGAAATGTTCGATGTCATCGGAGTGAACTTCGGCTGGATGGAAATCTACCGGACGCAGATGGCGCAGTACTCGGATCCGCGTCACGTGATTGACTTTTACTTCACCCACGTTAACGCAGCTAAGTGGGCGGCGCTGGTGGAGGGCTCGGCCTGGATCGAGATCGCTTTCATCACACGTGAAGGAAAACATCAGGGTGATATTTGGTTTGTGGCGACGAAGGTCCTCGAGCAGAACTTTGCCTCTGATACTGTTCCGCACCGCTTGAGTCTCATGCGCAAGGGTCAGCTCGTGCTGGATCATGCGAGTGGCTATTTCCGGAAAATATCACCACCCGCAACAGCGGAGGCGACAGAAACTCCCGGGCCCTCGCAGCCCGCGGAGCCTTCAGCAACAGCGCTATAGGGTCTTGAGGAACTCCACCAGGGCACGCTTCTCCTGCGGACTCAGGAGCTCGCGGCCCTCGTCGAGGAAGATCCCTTCGTCGTGCCCCTGGTTACTCATGCCCTTGCGGCGCGTGTCGTAGACGTATTCTGGCTTGCCCTTCCAGTTTTCTGGAACAGCTGCCGGGTATCCTCCACAATCTGCGTCGTAGTCAATCCGAGGATCAATCGCTGGCCCTGCGATGTAGGTCACAGGCCGCTCCGAGCTACGAGTTAAGACCGCGCACAGATTCGGCGCCGAATTATTATGGAAGTACGGCCAGCGTGCCCAGATACCTACGAGTGGTGGGGGGACGTAGCCTTTCTGTGGTTCGACGATAGTTTTGAGAGTGCGGGATATCTTGAGGCGATTCAAGTCCTCAGCGAAGTACTTCATCCCCAGGTAGCGGCCCGGATCTGTACCCACATCATGGACGGGAGTTTTTTTGTGGTACCACACTCGCGTGGTCTTAACCTGTTCGCTGAGGGGCATGAGAGCTGCGGCCGGGGAGTCCCAGGCCTTTTCGTACTCTCCGTGGCACCGAGCACAGGTATTAGCGAAGACCGGCTGGCCTTGCTTTGCGAGCTCGACGTCGAGTGTGTCGGCCGGAAGGTGATCGAGGTAATAGGGAGCCTCGGTCGCAAAAACGGCGGCCGTGAGCTGTTCCACTTTTTCGATGTTCGCATCAAGCCATCTCTCTAGCTCTTTCAGGTCGATGCCGCGGCCTATTTCGTTCCACAGGAAGTTGGTGTGAATGGGGTTTCCGGCAACGATCGAACCATCGGAGAGCCAGCGTGTTTTATATTTTACGTTCCACCATACGGCCGGTTTGCTATCCGCGACATGGTTTTCGAGCTCGTTGTGTCTAGGGAACTGCGCCGAAAGAGCGGAGCGCTTGGCGTATTCATCTTTTCCTCGGCGTGCCAGCGACAAAGCGACCTGCGCCAGACTGGTGTCGAGGCCCAGTACCTGGGGCTTCTTTACCCCCACAAAGCGCACAGCGTAGCGCGAGCGCCGGAGGATCTCGGCCTCGGCATCACTGGCACCGGTGAGTTCTTGGAAGACGTCCGGATGCGCGAAGGGGAGAAAGCGCTTACCGGCACCGAAGAACTCATTGGCACGCGGGAAGCGATTGGTGAGACCGATGATTTTTTTTCCGAACAGATCAGCGCTGTGACAGGCGGCACAACTGAAGGTCAGACCTTCGGCACCGTCTCTATTTATAAGAGTAGCTCCCATCCCCAGCTTCCGCTCTTCGGTATGGACCTCAGGCCAGGGGCCTGGGCCCTCAGCGCTGCGACTCTCTGGAAATGCTTGAATACCAAGCCAGTCCGTGACGTCTTTAGTGGAGGAGAAGCCCGAGAGATCTTTTGAAATCGCATAGAGCCACCGCTTAAAGCGTGAATCGGGTGTCTCGTCGAAGAAAGTGACCATCGCCTTATAGGGGATCATCAGCTCAGTGACCTCGACGGGGTAGTGAAACACGTAGTGCCGGCCCGCGAGGATCGCCGCTTCGAGCTCTGCCGGAGGTAGCTGGTAGATGTTGGTTCGAGGCTCGGCACTGAAAGTGTCGTCATCACCCGGCAGTTGGGCGTTTCGTGACCAGTCGGCAGCAAAACTGAGGGACAAGGAGAGTTGCAGTGCGGCAATTGTGATGAGGATTTTCATTCCCCGATCATTTCAGGCCTTGAATGATCCCGTCAACTCTCGGAAGTGATTGATTGGGACAGGGTGTGATTAAAAAAACTAAGAAGCTCGGTTGACGCTCGCAACCTCGCCTGGGCAGGATGATGGGGACTAAACCCTTCGGGGTTGATTCTTCTCCCAAAGAATCGCTGAGAGGACCGGTGAAATTGACCTTTCTTACCGGTCCTTCTTTTTCTAAGCAGCTTTCTTATCAACCAATTTTTTCAAAATAGTCCCCAACTCAGTTCGAGCGAAAGGCATTTTGATATAAGCATGGGCCCCGGCCACGGACGCCTGGTGCGCACGAATCTTATCCGGCGAAAGATTTTTAGCCGCGAGGACTGTCGTCACGTGCTTGAACTTCGCCTTGAGTTGCGCCGAAAGCTGGTTTACGGCCTTTGGGTTGGCATCGAAGGCGAAGACCAACACCATGGGTTCTTTCTTTTTAATCCAAGCATTGAGACTCGGAAGATCAGAAACGATTTTGCAGTCCATGCCTGCTGGGAACTCACCAGCTAGCGGCGCGAAAACCTTGGTTCCGAAATCAAAGAACAGCACAGGTTGTGAACTCTCGGCAACCAGATCGAGGTCTGTGCCAAAAGAAAGCGCATCGGCCAAACCGGCGATCTCTTTTTCTTTATTTTCTTTCTCACGGCGGAGGGCGTTCAGATCAATGACCACCGTTGCCTTATCGTCTTCTTCACCGGACATGAAGGGGCCTCCTCAGAAACATAAAATCCATAGGTCCTATCGGTAGAATTTCGAAAAACTTAAGCACTCGGGTACTGGGCAAAAGTTCTCAATAATT
>JBKHVY010000232.1:0-3533 GCA_046569805.1 Bacteriovoracia bacterium
GGAAGGGGAACCTTGAGCCACTCCGATTTACGCTGATAAGTTTTTTTATCGAAATATGTTACGGCCATGGCAGTTTCATACCACTGATCTCACAGGCAGTCGATGCCGACCGCCTACGAAAGCTGGACGTTAAATCGACGTGTTTCCCCGGGTTTCTGGAGACTTAGCTGGCGTCCCGTATAGCGCAAAATCCAGCTTTGACCGCTATTCTGGACCACAATTTCGCTGTGATGACCCTGGAAGCGCACCGTCTCGATGATCCCGGAAAAACTCCCTTGGGGGTCAAGCTGGAAGGCTTCCGCCGGGATGGCCAGGACGAGGTGCGTTTTCCCATTGGCCACACCTTGCGAGTGCCAGGGACCGAAGGGGGTCTGGAAAGGTTCAGAGGGGGTGTGGCGCGTGACAGTCACAAGATTCTGATGACCCAAAAGCTGGGCCACCACGAGACTCTTTGGTTGCCAGAAGACGTCCTCGGGCGTGCCGATTTGTTCGAACTTGCCCAGGTGCAGGACTCCCAAGCGGTCGGCCGTTGCGAGGGCCTCGTCGCGCTGGTGGGTCACCCAGACGACCGTGATCTCGCGCTCCTTGGTGTACCGCTTAAGTAGCGCCAGGAGTTCCAAGCGTAGCGGAGCATCCAGGTGCGCAAACGGCTCGTCGAGGAGTAACAGCTCGGGCCCGTCGATGAGGGCGTGGGCCAGGCGCGCGCGCTGGCGCTGTCCTTCTGAGACTTCGCTTAATCGACGCTTGAGCTGGAGCGGAAACTCGAAGGCGTCCGCGAGGTCGCGTGCCAACTGAAGTTTTTTTTCTTCATCAAGGTTGCGCTTGATGGCCTTCATCAGCCAGGTCTGAATAGAGTCGTCGGAGCTCAGGGCTAGTTTCACGTCCATGTGAGAGACGCGATCGACGGTTTGCACCGTTCCACTGTGCGGGATGAGCTCGCCGCTCAAAACCCGCAGGAGTGTGGTCTTGCCAGCGCCATTAGCGCCCATGACCACAAAAATTTCTCCCGGGCGCACATGCAAGGAGACGCCGTGAAGGCCTGCGATGCCACGAGCATCAAATGTTACGCGGACATTTTCAAGGCGCATGGGCCGGTCTCATGACGATGATCACACCGATGACGACGATGCAAAGCCCTACGAAACGGGTAGCATCGATGCTTCTGACGGGAAGGCCTGCCATGCCATAGTGATCCATCACCACCGCCATGAGAAGCTGGCCCGCGATGAAGGAGACGCCGAGTGCGGTGGTCCCAATTTTCGGAACAAGAAAGATCGCCGCGACAACGATCACTGCTCCCAGGAGTCCACCGGTCAGAGTCCAGTTCGGCGCTTGCGATAAACGCGTCAGCTTATCGCTCAAGCTCCCTTGTAAGAGTGCGATGACTCCTAAGACGATAGAGCCCCCAAGAAAGCTCACGAAGCCCGCAAACATGGGGCTCGCCAGCTCTGCTCCGAGGCGGGCGTTAACGACAGGTTGCCATGGCAGCAAGCACCCGACTAAAAAAGCCATAAACAGAAACGCCACCAGCATATCGACCTCCCTCGGCAAACGTGGTTCAATGCTAACAAGACATTCAAGTGAAAGGAAGTCTATGACACTGACTCAGCTCAAATACATCCTCGCCGTAGAGCGCTGCCACAATTTTGCTCAGGCCGCGCGGGAGTGTTTTGTGACTCAGCCGACGCTAAGTATGCAAATCCAAAAACTGGAGGACTATCTCCAGGTGACGATCTTTGACCGGAGCGTAACTCCAGTGCGACCGACTGCCCTCGGGAAGAAAGTCCTGCTCATGGCCCGCGATGTGATTCACCGCTCAGACGCCCTCGAGGAGTTGGCCCGAAGCACGCGTCAGGAGGTCGGTGGCGAGTACAGCCTGGCGATTATCCCTACGCTGGCTCCCTATCTCTTGCCAGTCTTCGTGGAGGCCTTCCAGACGGCGTGGCCCAAGGTTCAGCTGCGCTTGTTCGAATATCCGACAGACGAGATCGTGAGCCTCCTGCGTGAAGATAAGATCGACGCCGGGATTCTTGCGACACCCCTTGAGTACAAGGACATCCAAGAAGATGTGCTGTTCTACGAATCGTTTCAGCTGTTGTTTTCTCCCAACCATCCGTTGCTGAAAGAAAAAGAAATCCGCGAACAGGATCTCAAAATCGATGAGGCCTGGTTGCTCAAGGAAGGCCACTGCCTCCGAGGCCAGATGCTTCAGCTGTGCAGGCCCCGCAACAGTGTGCTTGAAAAGTCGGTGTTCTTCGAGGGCGGATCGATTGAAACTCTGGTGAATCTTCTGCAGACGATGCACGGGTTCACGGTAATTCCGGAGCTCGCGATCCCGCATCTCTCACCGGCGATTCAAAAGCGTCTGCGGCCTTTGAAGGGGAAGCGACCTGTGCGCGAGATTAGTCTCGTGACTGGGCCCTTCGCGCTTAAGGCATCGATCACGCAAGCGCTTAAGGGGAGTTTGCTGAAGAGCCTTCCGAAGCAACTGACGCAGACGAAAAAGGACCTTGTCCTTTCGATCGACTAGTGCCCCCGGTGGATCTGTCGTAGTTGTTCGACCATGGAGCCGATCGCTGTGCTGTCGGCGGCAGGGAACTTCAGGGCCGTGAGTGCGTTGAGCTTTTCCTTGAGCGGAACGAACTGCGTCTTCCCGAAAATGTAGACCCCCTGGAGGGCGAATTTTTCTCCCGCCAAGGAGTTGTCGTAGTTGCCGCTGAGGAAGATGAACGGCATGCGATGGCCGAGGGCGCGCGTCCTCTCGAAGAAAGTAATTCCATCCATGACGGGCATGGTGAAGTCACACACGACGAGATCGATCGTCTCTTTGTGGAGGATATCTAGTGCGACCTGTCCGTTCTCGGCGAATCTGAAACTTCGACCAGAAGTTTGGCAGATGTCAGCGAGGACCTCAGAGATGTCGGCTTCGTCGTCGACGATGAGCACACTATGCGGGGCGTTCATGGCGGATCCTATGCGCTTGTTGGTTAAAGTAGATCTTCTCCAGAGTGTACCACAGCAGGGCCACCCAGATGAAGGCGAATCCCTGCCAGCGCGCGGCTGGCATCGGCTCGTGGAAGATCGCCCAGCCGCACACGAACTTCAGCGTCGGCGAAAGGTACTGGATGAACCCCAAGGTCTGCATGGGTAGGCGGCGAGCGGCGTAGGCGAAGAGTACGAGCGGAAGACAGGTGACAAGTCCGGATAGCGAGAGGACGAACGTTTTACCGATCCCGAGCGCGCTGACGTCGGCCGCGAGCGATCCGGGCAGTTGACTGTACCAAAGAAGGAAAGGCAGAAACACGATCGCCGTCTCGTAAGTTAGCCCCTCGAGTGCGCCCACGTGAGTGAGCTTTCGGATCACTCCGTAGGTGCCCCAGGTGAGCGAGAGGGCGAGGGCCATCCACGGAAACGCATTGAGCCCAGCAGTAGCGCCGATCCATAGGACGCCGATCGAGGCCAGGACCACCGCCGGAACCTGTAGGCTGCGCATCCGTTCCTTTAGGAAGAGCCAGCCGAAGACGATGTTGAGG
>JBKHVY010000233.1:0-3495 GCA_046569805.1 Bacteriovoracia bacterium
GGCACAGTTAAAGAAGATCGCCCAAGTTTCGACCAGCGCCCGGACCTGAACGGAGATGGGAAGCTCACGGATATTTCCGTGCGCGTGCGAGATGGCGTGATCTGCATCGATCTGAACCTCTCCGCGTCCTTTGAAGACGGCGAGTGCCGCAAGAGCTTCAAGGAGTCGGGAGAGTTCTTCCGGATCCCAAACTCACAGCAAACGTTCATCGCGGAGTTCGATGCCGCGACGGGAGTTTTGCGTCTTCAGCAACCGGAGCGCGCCGGAGATTCCCACGGTGAAGGTGTGGCTTCGGTCATCGCCGCTCACCACCCCGGGAACCCAAGTCTTGATGGCGTCGCTCCCGGCGCCGAGCTCGTCGACATTGATATCTCTGAAGCGACGGACAAGGCGGCCGAAAACGACTACACGCTGGGCTCGATCCTCTTGGGCCTTGAGAAACTAGCACTTGAAGGCGCAGAGGTTGCGAACATCAGTTACTCGCTCTTCTTCAGTTCCGTGCGCTCGCAGGAGTTCATGGCGAAGGCCATCGATGAGCTCGTGAAGAAGTACAACATTGTATTGAGCTTCTCGGCCGGTAACAACGGTCCCGGACTCGGAAGCCTCAACCGCCGGGTCATGTATCCGGACTCGGTGCTCGTCGCTGGGGCGTTTGTCTCAAAAGAGCTCGATGCGCGCGTGTGGGGTGTTTCGGGACTCCCAGATGAAGGGCGAGTGGTTTACTACTCAAGCCGGGGCCCAGGGCCCTTGGGTGAGGGCGGGCCACTTATGATCGCTCCGCTTTCATCGCTTGCGCACGCCGATCCCACCTCCGGCTACTCCGCCTTCAGTGGCACGAGTTCCGCTTCGCCGGCCCTCGCCGGCGCCGCCACTGTTCTCATCTCAGCCATCAAGCAGCACGGTCTGAAAGTCGATGCCACGACCGTCGTGCACGCGCTCAGGCTTTCGGGCAAGCGCCTAGAGAATGAGCCCTTCGTGGCGCAAGGCTACGGGCTTCCGCAGGTGGGCGCCGCACTTGAGATCTATCGCCGCCTGATCGCAGGCACGCAGTTTAGTTATCTTTCGATTCGCGCCAACAAGGGCGCGATGGACACCATCCCGGGCCGAGGTCTCTTGTTCTACACTTCGCAGTCCGGAGAGATCGAAAGCGGGCGCGTGGACTTCACTGGCGTGCTCTCACCGATTGCCCCACTCAATGCGCGCACGGAGCTCTTCGTGCCACTGAAGCTCTCTTACACAAATGGCATCAAAGGCTCAAGCGAGCTCTGGACATCTGTTTCAAGCTCGCGCCTGCACCTCGAAGTGGATCTTAAAGAAGTGCTGAACGGTGCCTCCGAGGGCTTCGGAGAGATCGAAGTGCGCGACGCGCGCTCGAATGAACTTCTGGCCATCGTCCCGGTGACGGTGATCGACGACAGGCCGCTGGAAGCGCGCCAGCGCCAGGTCTTGCGCGTTTCAAGTCAGGGCTCGGCGCGGATGCACTTGAACGCAGGGTTAGGGCTCTTTAAAGTGCGCGCGCGGGTGCTCGAGGGCGAGTCCATGGGCGTGAACATCCTCATCTTTGATGCGGACAAGATCCGCCAGCAGCAGCTCGCCATCACCGAAGAGATCTGGGTCCCGGTCACGCGTCCGGGCCACCAGCAAGTGATACTTATTATGGCCGGCGGCACGGGCCGCGAGACGGTGGTGGAGATCGACGTGGAGCCGGTGAGTCTTTCTCTTCGCACGCTCACGGCGCGCGCAGCGAAGCCGGTCCTGACGCTTCGGCACCAGGGTTTATCCAACACCTACGCCAAGATCGAGCTTCTTCCTAAGTCGCAGACGCTGTACCAAGTCTCTTCGTCAAACGAAGGGGAGGTCAAGGCCCTCGAGGCGCAAGTGATCGTGAAAGAGAAGGGGACCCTCGTAGCGCGTCTTTCCCCCATGGATCTTGCGGACAATCGCTACTTCTACGCGAACTGCTCCTCATCGGTGACGGACGCTCAAGGCAAGGTCACGCTGGGTGGGGCCACGGTGGTTGCGAGTGACGAGGCCGAGCGCACGGTGACGTTTCGCTGCATGCCCTTTGATCACGGCATCACCGGCAAGCACGGCGAGGCGTGGGTGATGAACGTCGAGCGCGTCTTCTCACCGGCCTCGACGCGTGATGTGGCGCTCCCGATGCGCTCGCCGAATCGTGAGGTCGAGTTCCCGGCCGCAGCTGCGGGCCAGTACGAAGTGTGGGCCACGCCCATGATCGGTGCTCAGCGCGTACGCTTGGGCGAGGTCACACTGATCTAGGGACCGTCGGCCCAGTCGCGGATCGAGAGCTCTACCAGAGACTTCTCCGGGAGCGTGAACTTAAACACCACGCCCTCGAAGTCCACGACGAGCTCCTTGCCCTTAAAGCGCGCCTTCGTCTTCTCAACTTGCAAAGGCGTGAGCAGCAAAGTCACGCGCTGGTAGGTCCCGGAGGCCCTGGGCCATCTCGAAGGAGGCCTCAGAGTCAGCCAATCCACGCGCTCGCCAACGAAACCAAGGTTCAGGTCATAGTTCACACCGAAGTAGTTCACCCGTAAGACATCCGGGTCGCGCCGCTTCTTGATGTCCGGGATGGACCCAAGCGCCTGAGTCGCCTCATTGAGGGTTTTCACTCGGGCAAGCTCCTGGGGCACGAGGCCAAAGGCCAGGGCGCGCAGCTCCGAGGCCCAGAGATTGTTCGACAACAAGAGAAGGACTAGCGCCGCGAGGTGTTTCACGCTAAAAATTTAGCATGATTAAACTCTTTGGCATCCCCAATTGTGACACCGTCAAGAAAGCGCGCACGTACCTCGAAAAAAAGAAGCTCGACTACGAGTTCGTGGACTTCAAGAAGACCCCGCCCCAGACGAGCGACATCCTGCGCTGGAAGGAGGCGATGGGCGAGTGGCCCGTGAACAAGAAGGGGCTCACCTTCAAGAAGTACAAAACCGAGTTTGAAGCACTCGCCGTTAGCAAGATTCCGGCGTTCTTAAGCGAGCACAGCTCCATGATCCGCCGGCCTATTCTGGAGAAGAACGGGAAGTTCTTCGCGGCGGGGTTCGATGAGGCGAAGTACGGGCTTTTGGTGACCTAAATAGTAGGTTGTGTGACCTAAGATTTAGGTCTATAATAGCCTCATGAATGATAAGCTCTTCGGCAATAAGACCGCCCTCCTCGTCCTCTTGCAGCTCTACCATCACCACGAGGTGCACGCCCGCGGCGTCGCCACGGACCTGGGCGTATCGCTCAGTCCGGTGCAAAACCAGCTGGAGCGCTTCGAAGACGCCGGCGTTCTAGTCTCCAAGAAGATGGGGCAGACGCGCATCTACACCTTTAACCTCAAGTCTCCGCTCACGAAGCCTTTTAGGGAGCTGGTACGGATTATCTACGACTCCCTCTCTCAGAAGGACCACGAGGAGCTCTTCCCGACTCGACGGAAACCCCGGGCCAAAGGTAAGCCTGTGCTTGCACGCAAAGGGGAGTGAGCATGAAAAT
>JBKHVY010000234.1:0-3452 GCA_046569805.1 Bacteriovoracia bacterium
GCGTGGCCCCGCTCATCGCCGGCAACGCCGTCATCCTCAAGCCGGCCGAGCAGACCCCCTTGATCGCCCGCGCGCTGGTGGACCTCTTGCACGCCTGCGGCGTTCCGCACACCGCCCTCTCCTTCATCGCCGGCGACGGCGAAGTCGTCGGGGCGCCACTGGTGAAGAGTCCCTTCGTGTCGACCATCGTGTTCACGGGCTCGAAGTCCGTGGGCCAGTGGATCTACCAGACGGCCTCGGTGCAGGAGGTGGTGCATCCCTTGACCGGCAAGCGGCTACCGAAGAAAGTCATCACGGAGATGGGCGGCAAGAACGCCATCGTCGTCACCAACAACTGCGAGCAAGACGAAACCGTCTCGGGCATCCTCTACGCGGCCTTTGGCCACGCCGGCCAGAAGTGCTCGGCGTGCTCGCGCGTGCTGGTTGATGCAGAAGTGAAGGATGCGCTCCTGTCGCGCTTGGTGAAGGCCGTCGAGGGCCTTCCGGTGGGCCCTGCGACGCAAGGCCACGTGCTGGTGAACCCGGTGGTGACCGCCGCGGACCAGGCGCGGATCCGTGAGTCGGTGAAGGCCGCCTGCGAGGAGGCGCGCGCCTTCGGCGGGAAGGTGTGGGTCGACCGCTCGCAGGAGACGCACGAGGGCTTCATCGTGGGCCCGGTGATGATCGAGCTCCCGGCGGAGCGCGCGCTGAACCCAGAGTCCTGGGCGCAGCGAGAGATCTTCGGGCCCGTCATCCACGTCATGGCCTACAACAACCTCGACGAAGCGGTGAGGCTCTTTAACTCCACCGAGTATGGCCTCACCGGTGGGATCTACGGGCAGTCGCAAGACGACATCGACTACCTCGTGCGCGAGCTCAAGTGCGGCAACCTTTACGTGAACCGTCCGAACACGGGCGCTCGCGTTGCCATCGAGCCCTTCGGTGGCTTTAAGCTCTCGGGCACGGGCCCCAAGGCCGGGGGCCGCGACTACATGGCGCAGTTCTACACCTTGAGCGAACTCACGCCGGCGACCGACGTGAAGCTCCAGTGGGAGCGCGGCTCGGGCTTCGGCTTCGAGCTTCCGCGGGCGAGCCAGCTCTCGGCCGCGGGCCGGGTCATGCGCTGGGAGAAGCTCGCGCAGAAAGTCCTCGCGCACTTCGAGTCGCTCACGCGCACCGTCGACGAGGGCCAGAAGCGCCAGCTCAAGCACTTCGTCGAGTGGGGCACGCACGGCATCTCACAGCACCTGAACCACACGCACCCGAACCTGCGCATCCCCGGGCAGCTGAGCTACGACCAGAAGGACCTGGCGCGCGAGTCGATGGTGATGGTTACGGCCGACGAAGCCGTGAGCCTTCCGGCGCTCTTGCACTGGCTCTCGGCCCTCGCCGCCGGAACCGGCGTTGCGGTGTTGTGCACGACCAGCGGCTCCTACGGAGTCTGGAAGGGCCTGTGCGAGCTCGCCTGGCAGGCCGGCTTCGCCAAGCCGAACCTCGACGTCTACCTGTGCGGCGAAGAGGAAGTGAAGACCGCGCTCGATCACTCGCGCTTGAACGTGGTGTACGTCAGCGGCAGCGAGAGCTTCCGCGAGTCGCTCCTCAAGCTGGTGCTTCCGGCGCCGGCGCTGCGCTCAACCATGCGAGCGATCTACCACGACGGCGAGCACCCGGCGCTGGGTCTGTGGAGTAGCTGGCTTGATCAGTACCTCTGGACGCGCTCGTTTGCGGTGAACACCATGAGGCACGGAGCGCCGCTGGAACTGGGCCTATGAAGATTTTGATTTGGGGAACCGGGGCGATGGCACGCGCCCTGGCCCTGGGTCTTAAGCACGCGCACCAAGATTTCGAATTCTTGTGCTGGAATCCCACGCAAGAGAAAGCGCAGTCACTGGCCCGCGAGCTGTCGGGAAAACTTTGGTCTGCGGGCGATGCCTTTGACGTTGTCATCCTAGGTTTCAAGCCACAGAAGATGCCTGAGGTGAAGCTTCCTGACTGCTCGCAGGCGACGGTGCTGTCCCTCTTAGCGGCGACCTCAATTGATAAAATCTCTACGTATATTCCTGCCCGCTATTATATTCGAACCATGCCGAACCTTGCGGTCGAAAAAAACGCAGGCGTTCTCCTGTGGGCGCAGAGAAACCTGAATCCAGAGGCCCAGGCGTTCTGGCAGGGCACTTTTTCTCAGCTGGGGCTCGCTCCTTTTCTTGAGGACTCGGCGATCGATCTCTACACCGTCGTCAGTGGCTGTGCTCCGGCCTACGCGTTTCAATGGCTCAAGAGCGCGGAGGACTTTATCCTTGAGAGTGGTGGGGACCCGGCGCTGGCGCGGGAGCTTCTGCGTGCCTCACTTCTCGGAGCGCTCGATTCAGTCACGACAGCAGACGACCTGTCTCAGCGCATCTCGCAGGTGACCTCGAAGGGCGGGGTGACCGAGGCCGTGCTCACGGCGTGGAAGTCGCAGCACGAAAGCTACATGCGCGATGGCCTCGCAGCGGGCCTCGAGCGAATGCGCGAGCTTACTCGATCTTAAATTCGCGAGACTCCGCCTGGAGCCTTTGCTCGAGCGCACTTCCGCAGAAGTTTTTTTTCGCGTGCGCGAGGCACTCGTCTTTGTCTTTAAGGCACGCGTGGTCTGAAGGCATGGGGCCCATGCGCTCGAGCTCGGGCCTTAAGGCCCTTAGGTAGAGCAGGGGGTCGGGCACGCAGGGAAGTGTCTGCTGCGAATCGCTGAGGGACGTGAAGAGCGTCGCCGCGCTCCAGGGGTCTACGGTTTTGGAACAGCTTGCGAGTCCTAGGAGCAGCAGCAAGGCTACGGAGTCGCGGGACATGGCGCGTCTCCACGGTTCATGGCTTCGACGATCTCTTCGAGGAGACAGACTCGGCGGGAGTCCTTCTTGAGGTGGCGCATGATCTGCTCCGAGGCGATGACCGTGCGCTCGTGGATGTCGTGGAAGAGGATCACGCCGGCGTCGTTCTTCGAGGCAGCCATCTGTTTGATCGTACGGGCCACGATGTCCGCGGGGTCCTGGGCCATCCAGTCGAGCGTGTCGACGTTCCAGAAGACGTGGATCATGCCGGCGTTCGCGATGCGCTGGCGGATGTCGGTGTTGGAGACGCCCGCACCGTAGGGAAGGCGGAAAAACTTGATAGTCCGGTTCGAGAGCTGGCCCAGCTCCTGGGAGGCGACGCGGATCTCGCGGTCGCGCTGCTCGGTGCTGAGCTTCGTGAGCTGGCCGTGGGTGTAGGAGTGCGAGGCGATCTCCATGCCGTTATTCATGATGTCCTTGGCGATGCTCGGCAGGGCCTTGACGTTTCTCGTGAGCTGGAAAAAAGTGGCCTTGAGGCCATGGACCTCGAGGTGCGTGAGGATCTTGCGGGTGGTGCTGTTGCCCGGGCCATCGTCATAGGTGAGGGACCAGACCTTCCGCGGGAACTCGGTGCCGATGATGTTCCCCGCTTTTGTGGTCGACGGA
>JBKHVY010000235.1:0-3430 GCA_046569805.1 Bacteriovoracia bacterium
AGTATAGAGGTCGTCCTCTTTCTTGAGCGAGCGGAAGTTTCCGTCGTGCATAACGTAGGGGCCGAAGCGACCGTTGTTGGCCAAAATCGGCTTCTTCGTCTCCGGATGAATCCCGAGTTCTCGTGGCAGGGACAGAAGCTTCAGGGCGACTTCGAGCTCCATGGTCTTCGGGTCCACGCCCTTCGGGAGCGACGCGCGCCGAGGCGTCGGGTTGGCGTCGGTCTTCTCTCCGAGCTGCAGGTAGGCGCCGTAGCGGCCGACGAGACAGTAAATATTCTGCTTGGTCTTCGGGTCCACGCCGATCGGTGTGGGGCCATTCTTCGACTGCTTCAACAGATCGTTGATCTGCTCAGGTCTGAGGTCCGCCGGCGCGATGTCTTCCGGGATCGAGGCGTGCACCTCTTCCTTGCCCGTCATCTGCACCACGTAGGGCCCGAAGCGGCCGACCTTGATGTCCAGCACTTCGCCGTCGCGCTCGATGTGAATCGTGCGCGACTCTTCGGGCTTAATCTTCTTGTCCTGCTCTTCGACCTTCTTCAGGAGACCGGCCTTACCGTTGTAGAACTTCTCCAGGTACTTGATCCAGTCCTGCTCGCCGTAGGCGATCTTATCCAGGCTCGCCTCCATCTCGGAGGTGAACCCGTAGTCAAGGAGCTGCTCGAAGTGCGTCTGGAGGAGCTGGATCACGGCCATGCCCGTGAACGAGGGAATAAGCGCGTTGGCTTCCTTGCGCACATAACCGCGATCAAGGATGGTGCCGATGATCGAAGCGTAGGTCGAAGGCCGCCCCACGCCTTCCTTCTCGAGCTGCTGGACCAGCGAGGCTTCGGTGAAGCGCGCCGGGGGTTTCGTCTCGTGCCCTTCCGGCTTCACCGGCTGCGGCTTGAGCGTGTCGCCCTTCTTGAGCGGCGGAAGGATGAGTTCCTTATCTTCGAGTGCGGCTTCCGGATCGTCCGACCCTTCGACGTACACCCGCAGGAACCCGGGGAACAAGATGCGCGTCCCGCTGGCGGTGAACTCACCCTCGCCGGCCGCCACCTTAATCGTGACACTCGCCTTCTCTGCTTCCTTCATCTGCGTCGCCATGGTGCGCTTCCAGATAAGCTCGTACAGCGCCTTCTCGCGACCGGTGAGGCCTGTTTTATCTGGATGCATGAACTCCGCGCCCGCCGGACGAATCGCTTCGTGGGCTTCTTGGGCGCCTTTGTTCTTCGCCGAGTACTGGCGCGGCTCGGGGCTCAGGTACTCTTTCCCGTAGAGATCCGTCACCATCTCGCGCGCGGCCTTGATGGCCTCGGCCGAGAGGTTCGGCGAATCGGTACGCATGTAGGTGATCAAACCTTCTTCGTACAGGCGCTGCGCCGTGCGCATGGTATCTTTTGAGGACATCCCGAGCTTACGGTTACCTTCCATCTGCAGCGTCGACGTAATAAACGGAGCCGCCGGGTGCGAGGAGAACTTCTTCTCCTCGACGCTCGTGACACTCCAGTCGAGCTTCGCCAGGTCCGCAGCAATCTTCGTGGCGTCTTTCTCATTAAACAGAGCGACTTTCTTGGGGTCAAATAGCTTCCCCGTCAGCCCGTCGAAGTCCTTTCCGCCCGCAAGCCTCAAACCCTTGTAGCTCGTCATGCGCAGGTCGAAGAGGTCCTTCTTCGCAGATGCTGGGTGCGCGGTGGCCTTGACGTCCCAGTACGTCGAGCGCTTGAAGCGCATGCGTTCGCGCTCGCGCTCGCAGATCATCTTGAGGCCCGTGGACTGCACGCGGCCGGCGGAAAGACCGTAGGCGATCTTCTTCCAGATGAGCGGCGAGAGCGTGTAACCGTACAACCGGTCGAGGATCCGGCGCGCCTCTTGGGCGCGCACCAAGTTCTCGTCCACGTCGCGGCACTTCTCGAGCGCCTTGAGGATCGCGGTCTTCGTGATCTCGTGGAACACCATTCGCTTGACGGGAACCTTGGGCTTTAACAGCTGCAAGAGGTGCCACGAGATCGACTCCCCTTCGCGGTCTTCGTCGGTCGCGAGGTACACGATCGAGACGCCCTTCATCTTCTCTTTGAGCTCGCGGATGATCTTCGTCTTATCCTTCGGAACTATATATAAAGGAGAGAAATCTTCCTTCACGTTGACGCCGAGCTTCGCCCACTCTTCTTTCTTGAGTGCTGCCGGAATATCGGAAGCCGACTGCGGGAGGTCGCGGACGTGGCCCATGCTCGCTTCGATGATGTAGTTCTTGGGCAGGAACTTCCGAATGGTCTTCGCTTTGGTAGGAGACTCGACGATGACTAAGTATGATTTTTCCATGTGCTCTCGGGGCCTTTAAATATCAATGAATAAGGGGGGCCTGAATAATCGTCAAGCAAATTAACCGCTGCTCAAGTGGCGAACAACTACTGATGATAGCACTATTTGGAAAAAAGAAACTGTCCGGATCACTCGAGAAAAACTCCGCGGCCGTGAGCAGCAAAACCGAGAAAACCACTTAAACAAAAAACTGAGTGGCGCGCTTAGTCTCTAAACACTTTAACCCCACCCCCGACTCACCGATAGGTAATCCGTGAACGAAAAAAAGATTAACTATCTGGTTGTTTCTAAACGGCCCGCCTTCCGCGAGCTGGTGCGCTTCGTGCTCGAGTGGCAGTTCGTCTGCGCGGTGCAAACGAGCGACTCCGAGAGCACCGCTCTCGAGTACCTGCGAGGCCTCGACGGCGAGTTCCCGCACATGATCATCTACGAGTACGAACCCGACGCCTTCTTGGTCGAGGACTTCATCGTCTACATCAAAGAGAGCAAGAAGAAAGTCCAGTTCCTGGTGCTCGCCGACAAGATCAACGGCCAGGTCAGCGACTACTTCCACACGCTCCCCACCTTCCACATCATCCAGAAAGAGGCCATGTGGCCCCGCGTCCAGCACTACACCCGCGAGTCCTTCCAGGACGTCGTGCGCGACGGCGAGGATCCGCTCTGCCGCATCCACATGGATGGCCTCGATGCCTTGAACGGCGTCGACAAGGACCTCTTCCTGAAGCTCCCCTCCGGCAAGTTCGTGAAGCTCTTCGAGAGCGGCGGCTCCACGGCCAGCGACCGCGCCAAGTACCGCGCCAAGGGCGTGGACTTCCTCTGGCTCGAGCGGCCGACGTGTAACTGGATCGTCGAGCAGCTGCAGAAGCAGTTCCACATCTTCCTCGCCAACAAGAACTTCCAGTTCATCCTCCGGGGCCCCGAGGCCTCGAAGGAAGAGGCCTTCGAGCAGAAGATCATCCGCATCTGCGACGAGCTCCACATCGACCCCGACTTCAAGAAAGAGATCGAGGTCATCATGAACAAGGTGCTCGACGTGGTCCAGAAGGACCTGAAGCTCGGCCGCGTGGTGAAGATGATCCGCGACAACAACGCCGAGGTCTCCTACTTCGCGAAGAGCCTCCAGCTCACG
>JBKHVY010000236.1:0-3396 GCA_046569805.1 Bacteriovoracia bacterium
ACCACCTTGGCGAAGAGTCTCCTGGCTTCTGCCGACGCTCCCGAGAACTACTTTAACTGGGACGCCGACGAGGACCGCCGCGCGATCCTCGAGCAGAAGTGGCTCGGAGATAAGCGCCTCATCGTCTTCGACGAGCTCCATAAGTACCCGCGCTGGAAGAACTGGATCAAGGGCCAGTTCGACGTCTACCGCGAGCGCCATCAGTTCCTCGTGACCGGAAGCGCGCGCCTGGACCTCTATCGCCGCGGTGGTGATTCCCTCCTCGGGCGCTACCACTACTGGCGCCTCCATCCCTTTTCGCTCCACGAGATTCCCAGAGGCATCACTCCGGCCGACGCCTTCCAGCGCCTGTTGCGCGTCGGTGGATTCCCGGAGCCCTTCCTCGACAACGATGAGACCGAAGCGCGTCGCTGGCGCAAAGAACGCACGGAACGGATCATCCGCGACAACATCCGCGACCTCACGGCCATTAATGATCTCCAGACCCTAGCACTGCTTCTGAGTCTCCTTAAGACGCGCGTCGGAGGCCTTGTCACCTTCGCGAACCTCGCCCAAGATCTCCAGGTCGCGCCCTTCACCGTCAAGCGCTGGATCGAGGCGATGGAACGGATGTACCTCCTCTTCACGGTTTACCCGTACACGAAGAATCTCCCGCGCGCGATCCAGAAGCCCCCCAAGGTCTACTTCTTCGACAACGCCGACGTCGACGGCGACGACGGTGCGCGCTTCGAAAACCTCGTCGCAACTCATCTGCTAAAGCGGATCCAGTTCCTCGAGGACTCCACGGGCCACAGCTACAGCTTGCAGTACATCCGCGACAAAGAAGGGCGAGAGGTCGACTTCGTCGTGGTGAAGGACCAGAAGATCGAGGAGCTCATCGAAGTGAAGTGGAGCGACGACAGGCCTTCGCCGTCGCTGGCGTACTACGCCGAGAAGCTCAAACCGAAATCCGCCACGCAGCTCGTGGCGCAGCTCAAGCGCCCGTACCAGAAAGGTGCTCTTCGCATCGAGTCCCCACTGACTTACTTTGCGTCGCTTGAAGGCTAACCCAGCCCTAAGTGCATGATTTTTATTAAATTAGTAGCATTATGGATTGCACTCCATAATACTCACAAGTAATATGGACTCATGTCCACAATACTCACGCGCTATCTTACCCCCTTTATTGTTAAAGACCTCCAGAAAAAGATGGTCTTCCTCGGAGGTCCGCGCCAGATCGGAAAGACTACACTCTCACAGTCTCTTCTTCCTGAAGGTGTCGGTTACTACAACTGGGACTTCGCAGAGGATCGCACGACGATCCGCAACTGCGGCTGGCCACGGACTCAAAAGCTTATTGTTTTGGATGAAGTGCATAAGCTGCGCGGCTGGAGGAACTTGATCAAAGGGTACTTCGATAAGCTCAAACACACGCACCAATTCCTCGTCACCGGATCCGCGCGCCTCGACCACTTCCGGCGCGGTGGCGATTCCCTGCTCGGTCGCTACCATTACTATCGTCTACACCCACTCTCGTTCTCCGAGCTCGGAAATAAAGTGGAAAACCTTCACACGCTTCTCACCTTCGGCGGCTTCCCCGAGCCCTTCCTGGCCCAGGACGCCGTGGAGCTTAAGCGCTGGCACCGGGCGCGCGTCGCGAAGCTCGTCTCCACGGACCTGCGCGAGCTCGAGACGGTCATCGAGATCGACAAGATCGAACTCCTCGCCGAAGAGCTCCCGAACCGCGTCGGCTCCCCGCTCTCCGTCCGAAACCTCGCCCTCGACCTCGAGATCGATCCGAAAACCGCAAAGCGCTGGCTCGAGATGCTGGACTCCCTCTACTACTGCTTCCAGATCGCTCCCTACGGAACCAGCAAGATCCGCGCAGTGAAGAAGGAGCAGAAGCTCTACCTCTGGGACTGGTCGCAGGTGACGGCCGAGGGCGCGCGCTTCGAAAACATGGTCGCCTGCCACCTGCTGAAGTACTGCCACTTCCACGAAGACGTCTACGGCGAGAAGCTGGAGCTACGCTACATCCGGGACGTGAATAAGCGCGAGATCGACTTCGTCGTCCTCAAGAACCGGACACCCCTCTTCGCCGTCGAGGTCAAACTCTCCTTCCAGGCCCTCGACCCGTCGATTCCCTACTTCTTCGATCGCCTGCGGCTCCCGAAGGTCTACCAGGTGCATCTCGGAGACCAGCAAAAGCAAGTGCGCGATGAGATCGTCGTCTGTTCCTTCGCGGAGTTCTGTAAACTCGAGAATCTGGTGTAGGGTCTTGCTCGAAACCTAGCGAACTTTCGGCTTGCGATCGATCACCCCAACCTTTCGACGGACGTCGTCAAAGATAGTCTCGTAGCTTATTTCAGCTCCGTTCGCCTGAAGTGCTCGAACCATTTGCAGGAGACGATCTGAGGAGAAGGCATCGAGCTGATAGCTAAAGAGTTTACTGACCTCGGACTTATTGATGCCAATCATGTCTGCTAGTGCGCTTTGCGTAAGATTACTTTTCTTCTTGAAGCGAATGATCTCTGTACAAATCTGGTACTTCAAAATGTCTCCTGCCGTTATAAGCCGAGGGATGTGCACAGGCTTAAGTTTGCCCGTGGCAATTCGACGCTCAATATGACTTTCATCGACTTCGATACTTCGGCGCTTTTTCATTTGGCTATCCTCGTTAATTCGAACTTATCACAGGGTTGAGTTATAACCAAACTTTTGCTGCACACATTAAATCACAAACAGATCCTCAAACCGAAACTTCGGAAACTGCCGCTTGATGTGACACATGGTTTGGAGTTCCGGGTTCGCACGTTGAGGGTCTTCGAGGCGCTGGTAGTTGGATAAGTGCTTTATCCCGAGGCGATCCTTCATCTGATGCTGGGTGAGCTTGCAGCGAAGCCGAAACTCCCTCAGACGATTCGCGAACGCCACCGAGGGAGATACCGCAACTGCGACGATAGATTTTCCAGAGGATCGATTAAGGGGCCTTGGGAATATGTGCTTCGAGTCTGCGGGCTCCGAGAGATAGAGATTTAGAGCTTCCTCAAGGTTTTGCATGAGCTCTTCTTTTGTGTCACCTTGCGAATGGCAGCCCGGGAGTTCGAGGCACTCCGCCCAGAATCCGTTGGCTTCGGTATGAACCTTGAAATGGTATTTCATTTCTTCCCCCCCCCCTGAATTTAATTATACCACTTAAAAGTGGTTAAGCTCAACTATTGGCATAAACTGTTAATTTCCTGACCCGCGTTTCAATTCCGAACTTCCCCCTCCCCTCACCTCCACAATCCACGCCAATCCTAAACCTCCGAGGCTATGGTCGCCGCCACCAACCACAGGAGGATTTTATGAAGTTCGTCGTCATCGTTATGCTTTTCTCGCTCGCGGCCTGCTCGACCACAGGAGACAAGGAGCGCC
>JBKHVY010000237.1:0-3388 GCA_046569805.1 Bacteriovoracia bacterium
GATCGCTGTTTTGCCTGACGCCCCGGTGGATCCTTGGGGGCTGGTGAGCCTCAAGAAAATCATGACTTTCGCCTCTGCGATCACACTGCTGCAGCTCTTGAGCGTGGAGCTGGCGCGAGTCATGGGACACCGTCACGGCGCGATCCTGACGGGTCTTTTGGGTGGGTTCATCTCGAGCACGGCGACGGTGCTGACCCTCGCCCGAGCGAGTAAGCACCCTAACGCTCACGCTGGGTCGTTGTTCCTCACCTACATCGCCTCGACCATCGCCATGCAGCTCGTGTGCATCGGGATCCTCTTCCTCAATACCCAGGAGCTGCACTACCCGACGCTTCTGATCATGCTTCTCCCGGTCCTGAGCGGCGTGATCGGTCTCGTGCTCGAGGCGAACGGCTCGAGTAAGCTTCCGGCGCGCGCACCGCAGGTGAAGTTCGAGTGGGACCACGTCTTGAAGCTCGTGGCCCTCATCGTGCTGACGCTTGTGGCCTCGAAGATGTCCCAGGCCTACTTCCAGGAGAGCGGCACCATGCTCGTGACCTTCGTCGTGTCGCTCTTCGAGATGCACGGCTCAGTCATCGCGAGCCTCCAGCTCCACGATGCCGGTGCCATCGACCTCCAGCTCCTCGGGGCGCTTCTTTCAATCACGGTTTTCGCCTCGTTTACCTCAAAACTTTTTTTCGTGGTCTTCCTCGGAGGCGCTGAGCTCAAGAGTAAAGTCGTGAAGTACACGGCCCTCTCCTACACTCTGCTCGCCATCGGTTGGGTGGTGTTCACCGTCCTGGCGCTACCCTAATGTACTACTACCGCATCAAGCTTCAGTACGACGGCACCGACTTCGCGGGCTTCCAGTGGCAGAAAGGCCCGGCGACGATCCAAGAGGAATTGAACCGCGCGCTCTCAGCGATCCAATCCGGAAAGATCACCACCATGGGAGCCTCGCGCACCGACTCCGGGGTTCACGCCCACGACCAAATGGTAAAGATCACCTCAGAAAATCCCCTCTCTGTTAAAACTCTCCCCCAAGACCTCAACCGCCGACTGCCGAAGACCATCCGCTGCCTGAGCGCCGAAGCATGTGATGGTCTCTTTCATCCCGCAAAGCACGCGAAACTCAAAGAGTACCGCTACCTCTTCACGAACACAGGCCGCGTGTCTGAGCGGACTCGTCGCTTCGTTGCGAACATGCCGCGCCCCTTACGCCTCGAGCTCATGCATCAGTGCACCGAGGCCTTCGTGGGAGAGCATGATTTCGTAAACTTTTTTTCAACCGGCAGTAACGTCACGAGCACCGTGCGTACGGTCTCGCGCTGTGAGCTCACCGAAGTGAATCCACAGGAGCTTTTTTTCAACCAGGACCTCTTTAGTTTGCCGGCGGAGCTCGAACGCTGTTACCAGCTGCGCATCGAGGCCGACGGTTTCCTGAAGCAGATGATCCGCCACCTCATCGCCGCTCTGTGGATGGTGGGAACGGAGAAGCTCACGGTCGAGGAATTTGTGAATCTGCTCGATGGTCCTCGCAATCCCAAGCAGCAGTGGAAGATCGCCACGGCCCGGGGGCTCCATCTCTATCGCGTCACCTACTAGGCGATCCGTCCATCGACGAGCTTAATCTTCCGCTTGGCGCGCTCGCCGAACTCCTGGTCGTGCGTGACGTAGACGATGGTGGTGCCGAACTCGCGGTTGAACTTCGCGAAGAGATCCAGCACAGCGTTGCCGCTAATGCTATCGAGGTTCCCGGTGGGCTCGTCCGCGAACAGATACTTAGGCCGCATGACCAGCGCCCGGGCGATCGCCACGCGCTGCTGTTCACCGCCGGAGAGGTGATGCGGGAGGCGCTCGAGCTTATCGCCCAGACCCACTTGCACCAGGAGCTCACGCGCGAAGGCTTCGCGCTGTGCGAGTTCCCCCGCCTTACGCGCGGGTAAGAGGACGTTTTCGAGGGCGGTGAGTTCACTTAAGAGATAGTGGAACTGGAACACGAAGCCGATGTCCCGGTTTCGTAGTTTGTGGACCTCATCCACATTCATCGCCTTCACACTCTTACCGTCGAACTCCACATCGCCCTCAAAGTGACGATCGAGCGTCGAGAGGAGATACAGAAGCGTCGACTTCCCAGAGCCGGAGCGGCCCATGAGCGAAATGAAGTCTCCGTCTTCGATCACGAGGTCGATGCCTTTGATCACCTGCGGAAGATCCGGAGCAAAACTTTTTATGAGCTTCTTACCGACAATCATCACTGGCCTCCCGAGCGAATGATGTCCATCGGCTCGAGCTTACCGGCGTCGCGCGCGGGCCAGATTGACGACGCGATCGCCGACAGGATGGAGATGCCCAGGGCCTTGGCGTAGATCACGAGGTCGTAGGAGATGATCATCTTACCGGTGGACGTCCCCATGCGGCCGGCGTCGATGACGATGGTCCCCATGTAGACGCTTAGAAGAAACCCCACGACGAGACCCAGGAGGCCTCCGATGACGCCGAGGATGAGGCCCTGGTTGAAGAAGAGACCGAGGACGTCGCGCGGGGTGTAGCCCATGGAGCGCAGGATGGCGATGTCGCGCTTCTTCTGCGTCACGAGGATCGAGAGGATGTTGTAGATGCCGAAGCCCGCGACGACGATGATGGCGATCGTCATGGAGTTGCGGATGATGTCTTGGGTTTTAAACACGGAGAGGATGCTCGCCGAGGCCTCCTGCCAGGTGAGGATCTTCTCGAGCGAGCTCACCCGCCAGCTCGCGACCTTCGCGTCGAGGTCGTAGGGGTTCTCCATCTTGATGGCGATGTCCGTAATCTCGCTCGGCGTCCCGCGCAGCTTCTGCGCGTCCGAGAGCGCGCTGAAGGCCGTCGACAGGTCCACGCCGCGGATCCCTGTCTCGAACACACCGACGATCTTAAACGGCTGGGGTGCTCCCCCGCCCGCGGACACGAGAATCGTCTCCGAGACGCGGGCCCCGAGGTTCTCGAGCAGTCCTTTGCCGATGACGAAGCGGTTCCCGGCGGCGCCGATGTCCGTAAACGCCCCCTGGAGCATAAACTCCTGGATGTTCGTCACCCGCTCCTGGCGCTTCGGATCCGAGCCGATCAGGCGGCCCGTGACCGAGACCGAGCCACGGGTGAAGATGACGTTCATGTTCACCTGCGGTGAGTAGGCGAGCACGTCCGGATCGCGGTCCAGGCGCTCGAACCAGCCGACGGGGTACTCGATCTTCGCGGAGTCCTTGCGCCCCGAGGGCGGAATGCTCCAGAACACGTGAGCGGCTTCAGGGAAACTTGCGAGCGCTTTCGCCGTGAGGAGGTCCTCGCGCGAGGAGACGCGGATGTGCGCGTCGTTATTCACCAACTGGTCCATGAGCTTGTCTTGGAACCCGAGCATCATGGCAGAGATGGC
>JBKHVY010000238.1:0-3388 GCA_046569805.1 Bacteriovoracia bacterium
AGGTGGAGGCGCTCCTGAATGAAGGGATCATCGATTCGATGTACACGACGGTGCGAACCGTCGCCATGGCTCCGCAGCTGATATTCATTAAATCGGGATTCATCCCCCTGGGCATTTTTCCGAACGCGCACAAACTCGCCGACTACGAAACCTTCACGCTCTTCGCGAAGTTTCGGCCCGGAATCCTCGAGAAGCGCCGAGCGCTCAAGACCCACGCGAAGCTCGCGCCGATCTACAGCGTCCTCAACAACGAACTCAAGGAGCGCGGGGTCCCGGTCGTCGACGTGGGCTTCGAAGCTCCGACGCCGATGACGACGAACGCAAAGCTCGACGTCGCCTTCGAGTGCATCACGGCGCCGAACCACGTGAAGCGCCAGTTCGTAAAAACCTTCACCGACCCCTACGATCGTTTCTATCCCTTCCACGATCCGAACACGCTCATCGAGTCCGCCGACGGCGAGACCCAGATCTGGGCCCACATGTCCAAGGGAGATGGCTACTGCGCTATCGTGAACTTCGGCATGCCGGTCTATGAGTGCCGAGGCGTGCTGCGCTCACTGATTCGCTTGCTGCGAGAAAACGCTACGACGTATATTGAGATCCTGATTGGTGCTGAGCACGTGGATTCGATCGAAGTCCTCATCCAGTCGCAGTTCCTTCCGTCAGCGATCTATCCGGCGATGATGGTTCGCGATGGAGTTCCCGTGGACTTCGTCGTCATGAGCCGCACGGCGGAGCCCCTGAACTTCAGAGGCATGACGATAAATAAGCACTTCAAGCCCTACATGGATCAGTACGTCGAGCTCTGGAAGCAGATGCACTTAGATACTCTCGAGGTATTCAATGACTACGTCTAGTGTACAAGTTCCTGATGCGCAGCTGTTGTCTCAGGTGCAGCGCATGTGTGACGTTCCAGCACCTTATGACAAGCGAGACGACGAGCTGTTCCTTTCGGCGCTGCGCGAGGCGTGCACGTGGCACATCGAGCGCTGCGAGTTCTATCGAGCACTTGCCGCACAGGAAAATTTCGCGCCGAATCACGTTCAGAGCACGAACGATCTTGCGCGCATTCCGAGTGTCCTGGCGCACTTCTTTAAAGAGTTCGAAGTGCTGTCTGTGCCCCAAGAAGATGTCGCGCTTCATCTGACGTCCTCGGGCACTACGGGCCAGAAGTCGCAGGTGTTTTTTGACGACTGGAGCATTCGTGCTCCGCAGGGCATGCTCGATCGAATCTTTGATTACTATGGCTGGGTGACGCCGGAGCAGAAAGTAAATTACCTGCTGTATACCTATGAAACAGAAGTTGGCTCGAAGCTCGGAACAGCGTACACGGACCATTACCTCTGTAAGTACGCGCCGGCCGAGGAGGTCTGCATCGCGCTCAAGCTACAAGGCGACGGATCCCACAGCTTTGACTTTTCAGGCGTGCTCGCCGCGCTTCGCCGGTTCGAGGCGCAAGGTCTTCCGGTGCGCCTCTTCGGCTTCCCGGCGTTTCTCAATGAAACCCTGGAGCGCATGGAGCACCTGGGGATCCAACTGAAGCTTCATCCCGAGTCCTTCGTTTTCCTTGGTGGCGGGTGGAAGGGCAAAGCTTCAAAAGCGATCCCGAAGAGAGATCTGTACGCTCGAGCAACGAAGCTCCTCGGGATCCCTGATGAGCGCCTGCGCGACGGATTCGGCTCCGTCGAGCACTGCATTCCCTACGTCGAGTGCGCGCACCATGAGTTCCACGTCCCTGTGTGGTCGGAGGTCATCGTCCGCGACATCCAGACCCTAAGGCCCCTGGGCCTCGATAAAGTGGGATTCCTTTCGTTTGTCTCTCCGTACATGACGTCGATGCCCGCACACGCAGTGACGATGGGGGACCTTGCTTCGCTTCATTCGAACTGCGCCTGTGGGAATCCCAGGCCCTTCTTTCGGTTGCACGGCCGCGCCGGCACGACACAGAATAAGTCCTGTGCCATCGCTGCCGCCGAAATCCTCGGGAGGTCTTAGCATGTGGACGGAAATCACAACGAAAATTAATCAGTCACTTTCTCAGACGCTCACTGTTGCGCAGGTCCTCAAAGCGCTCGAGCGCATGGGCCATGAGTTTGATGCGGGCACGGAGTTTCGCGCGCAAATGGAAGCCATGCTCGAGAGTCACGGCGTTCCAGCGCATGAGATCCAAGACGGCTTCGTAGGAATTCAGGAGTTCCTAAAAACTTCAGCACTAAAAAAGAAGCTTGAGCGGGAGCTTGGCTCGGCCAATCCCTTTGTCCTGGAGCGTGCAGACTTCTCACAGGAGGTCTTCGAAGGCTGGGCCCCGCTGGGTGTCTTGGTGCACGTGACGCCGGCCAACGCCTGGACGGTGGGTTTCCTGAGCGTGGTGGAGGGCCTCTTGGCCGGAAACTTTAATATCCTCAAGCTCTCCTCGAGTGATAGTGACTTTGCGATCGCATGCCTGCGTCGCTTGGGCGAGCTTGAACCGACGGGAGTGCTGTCTTCGCGACTCATCGTGAGCAAGGTGTCGTCTACCGACAAGGGCCAAATGCAAGCGATGCTCCAGCACGCTGACGGTGTTGCCGCTTGGGGCGGGGAGGAGGCGATTCGCGGACTCAAGGAACTCTCGCCGGAGGGAGCGCGCTTCATTGACTGGGGGCCCAAGATCTCCTTCGCCTACTTCACGGAAGATCACGCGACCGATGCGGCGATTGAAGCGCTCGTGCGCGAAGTCTGCGACGGTGACCAGCAGGCCTGCTCGGCCCCACAGTGTGTGTACCTCGAGACCACAAGTGATGAAGCCGTCGCGGTCTTCGCGCGAAGGCTCGCTCAGGCCTTTGAGAAACTTGGACCGACGATTCCCGGCCGCGTACCGGATACGGCGGAGCAATCCGAAATCACCGTCGTTACTCGCATGCAGGAATTGAAGCGAGCGCTAAAACAAGGTGACGTGATCAACGGAGAAACATGGCGAATTCTGATTGATCCGAAGTCACCGCTGAGGCCTTCTCCTTTATATCGCAGCCTTTGGTTGAAGAGAATTTCTCGCTCGGACATTGTCACAACGCTCAGACCCCTGCGCCGCTACCTTCAAACCGCCGGAGTTGCAGCATCCGCAACGGACGTCGCAGACCTTACGCGGCTTCTCACTACTGCCGGAGTCCTCCGCATTACCCCCGTGGGATCGATGATGGCGTCCTACGAGGGCGAACCACACGATGGCGTGTATGCGCTCACGCGCTACGCACGTCGAATCTCCCTGCGCGGAACGTCTGCGTTTAAATCCATCGGTCACCTGGAGGAGCTCGCCCAGACCGGAGCCCAGCACCTCACGGGCCCTGTCATGACGAAAGATGATTTCCAGGCGATGGAGGTCGATCCTGCGCTTGCGCCCCTTACGTTTAGA
>JBKHVY010000239.1:0-3372 GCA_046569805.1 Bacteriovoracia bacterium
GAGGAGAAGTTTCAGGTAGCTCTCGCCCATGTTTTGCACCATGGTCTTCCAATACTCGGTGCGTTCGGACGGGCGGATATCAAGGGCGTGGGAAAAAAATTCAGAGTAGGAGCGCTCTTTTTCTAAGGCTTCAAGGTCGCCCATGGTATAGCCCTGCGCCGCGCAGGTCGCGACCATGGAAAGCCAGAGAAGAATCGGGGCCAGGATCTTCATATCTAAGATGTTAGACTGCCCCTGTAACAAGCGTCAAACGTCTTTGCGGCCGCCGGAGTAGAGAGTAAACTGGCTCCACTTGAAATATCCAGGAGGCCCCTCATGTCTGCCCCCCACGTGGCGGAAGTTTACTCTCTCTCGCAGCACACACTGCCAGAAGGTCACACTTTAATTTGCCCTTCAGACTACGACTCGATCCTCTTCGAAAAGGGTGCACCGGCCCCTGAGCTCCAAGAGTTCCTCGGCGACCTGAAGTCACTTTCGCCGGTCAAGTCTTTGCGCCGAGAGGTGGCGTTTAAAACCTTTCCTGTGCTCCTGACCTACCTCGCATCAGATAAAAAGATTTTGGCAGCTTCTCGGCGCCTGGCGCGCGAGCTCATGCTGATCGATGCTTGCGAGCGCGAAGGCGTCGACGCCTTGGAGCTTAAGTCACACGCGCGACTCATTAGTACGCTCGATGCGCGAGAGTTTCCCTCCGAGTGGGAGTGGGTCACGAGTACGGAGCAGTTGCCGGACTGGCGCTCGACGCAGCAGTGGAGCGCGGTGGAAGATCTCACGCAAGAAAAGCTCCGCCAGCTGGTGCGCCACGTGCAGGCCTACCGTCCGAGTCTCTTTGAGCGCGTTTCTGACTGGGGCCTGGGCCTCACTGCCCAGTTTGCTCTTATCCGGATTCACCTGTTGAAATTCCTCGCACTCCTTCCTTCGCTGGATCACGACAAACGCGGCTTCGAAGTGAAGCGCAACCTTCAGGAGTCGCTGCGCCGGCTGTTGCAAGACAACCGTCAGCTGCGCCTTAAGGGCTTGGCCCTCGGTGGCACGCGTCCGCTACCGAGGCCATATGTTCTAGGCCTGGGCCTCGGTCTTAATCTCGTCAAAATTCTCCCGGCGGGTCTCCTCGCGCTGGTCGTTCGGGCCATGGTCAAGAAGATGGCCAAGCGCTTCATCGCTGGAGAATCCATTGCCACTTCCGACAAGACGCTGCAGTCCCTGCATGACTCGCGCCGAGAAGCGACGCTCGATCAGCTGGGAGAGCTCGTGGTGTCGGAAGACGAAGCCGACGAGTACCTCAAGCGCGTGCTGGCCATCGTCCACGGATTAAAGATCCACGTCCAGCCCGGAGAGCGCAATGGCGCTGGGATCAACAAGGCCCACGTTTCGATAAAAGTCTCCGCTCTCGCCAGTGACTTCAAACCTCACGCCTCCGAGTATACCTACGCGCTGGTCGCTCCGCGCTTGCGCCAGATCCTCGTCGAGGCCCGCCGCGAGCAGGTGTTCATTAACATCGACGCCGAACATTACCACTACCGTGACCTTGTCCTGAAAATTTATCGGCAGGTGCTACTTGAGACACCTGAGCTTCACGGCTGGGGTGATACCGGTATCGTTCTCCAGGCCTATTTGCGTGACGGTGCCCAGCACCTGCGCGACATCATCGCTCTCGCACGCGAGCGCGGCGTGCGTATGCCGATCCGCTTGGTGAAGGGCGCCTATTGGGATGCTGAAACGATTGAAGCGACCGTTCACTCTCACCATGCTCCGCAGTTTTTGAACAAGGAAGAATCGGATCTTCACTTCCGCCAGCTGGCGGCGATGACTCTCCAGCACTCAAAAGAGTTGCAGCTCGCTCTTGCTTCTCACAACTTGCAAGATCACTGCTACGTCGAGGCGCTGCGCCAGTTGCACTACCCTGAGGCTCCCGTGATTGAGCACCAGTGCTTACACATGACTTACGAGGCGCTCTCCCACGGTCTCGCGCGCATGAGTTGGCCTACACGAAACTACATGCCGATCGGTAATCTCCTGGTAGGAATGGCGTACCTCGTTCGCCGAATCATGGAGAACTCTTCGCAGGTGGGGATCCTCACCATCATGCGCTCGCACAATAAAAAAGACGCCTTCGGATCTCCCTTGAAAGTGCATCAGACGAAGCTTCAGCAAGGGGAGATCGCTCGCGACGAGCTGGAGACGGCGCTTGATTCGGGGTTCAAGAACTGCTCTCCGCTGCGCTTATACAAACCGGAAGAACTCGCCCCCTTTACTGACGCTTTGAACTCGCTTGTGACGAAGCTTAAGTCTCAACAGTCCGAGTTCGCGGCCCGCGCCGGGACTAAGATTGTTTGTAACTCACATCCAGAGCTTGTTGTCGGTGTGGTGGATGAATCAAGTGCTGAGGCAGCAGAAAAGATCGCTCAGGCCTTCTACCAAGGCATGCAGCAGGGTAATGGCTGGACCGAGAAGCCGCGCTCTTACCGGTTGGGAGTGATCCTCAAAGCCGCGGATCGGATGTGGCACGAGCGCGCCCGTCTCGCCGCCCTGATCGTCCTCGAGGCCGGCAAAGCCTGGGGGGAAGCGCTGGCGGACGTAGATGAAGCGATCGATTTCTTAAATTTCTATGTGCGCGAAGACTTACGCGTCGGAAGTGAACTTAGCAAGGCGAAGCCTCGCGGTGTGACCGCCGTGATTGCTCCCTGGAACTTCCCCTTAGCGATTCCCTGCGGGATGAGCGTGGCACCGCTCATCGCCGGCAACGCCGTGATCCTTAAGCCCGCCGAACAAACTCCTTTGATCGCACGCGAGCTGGTGGATCTCCTCCATGCTTGCGGCGTTCCCCACACGGCGCTCTCGTATATCGCCGGAGACGGTGAAGTGGTCGGTGCCTCACTGGTGAAGAGTCCGTTTGTGTCGACCATCGTGTTCACCGGATCGAAGAACGTCGGCCAGTGGATCTACCAGACCGCTTCGGTGCAGGAGGTGGTGCATCCCTTAACGGGTAAGCGTCTTCCGAAGAAAGTCATCACTGAGATGGGCGGTAAGAACGCCATCGTCGTGACCAACAACTGCGAGCAAGATGAAACGGTCTCAGGCATTCTTTACGCGGCTTTTGGCCACTCCGGTCAAAAGTGTTCGGCCTGCTCCCGTGTGTTGGTGGACTCGGAAGTAAAAGATGCGCTCCTTTCGCGCTTAGTGAAGGCCGTCGAGGGACTGCCTGTGGGCCCTGCGACGCAAGGCCACGTTCTGGTGAACCCCGTGGTCACGGCCGCGGACCAGGCCCGTATTCGCGAGTCGGTGAAGGCCGCCTGCGAGGAGGCGCGCGCCTTCGGTGGTAAAGTGTGAGTGGATCGCTCGCAAGAAACGCACGAAGGCTTCATCGTGGGCCCT
>JBKHVY010000240.1:0-3363 GCA_046569805.1 Bacteriovoracia bacterium
CCAGACAGAGCGCGGCGAAGAGGAAGTTCTTCGTGAGCGGGACCTTCATGAACAGGACGCAGAAGCCCGCGAACACGGTCATGGTGATGACTTCTTGGATGACCTTGAGCTGCGGCAAGGTGAAGTGCGCGGCACCCAGGCGATTGGCGGGAACCTGGAAGATGTATTCAAAGAAAGCGATTCCCCAGCTCACGAGCACCATGATCCACAAAGGCTTCTGTGTGAGGTCCCCCTTGAGGTGACCGTACCAGGCAAAGGTCATGAAAACGTTTGAGATGATCAGAAGCAAAATGGGTGTGTACACCTAGAACTCCCAGCCAACGATGAAGTACGTGACCGCGTAGGCCATGACGAAGGCGATCACCGCGAAGTCCGAAAGCTGGCCCCAGCGGCCCTCCTCATTGTAGCGTTCCTTGAAGTACTCCAAGAAAAGTTTTTTCGAATAAAGCCCCAGTACCACCGAGGCGAGGAAGCCGAGCATGCCGAGAATGATGAACGACACCCACCAGATTGTCGAGCGCTCAGGAGCTCCTCGGGCCAGCACGGGTTGCGCTACCGGCACAACCGCCAGATCGACGGATGTCCGGAAGCTCTCCGACGTGACCGCAGAGGCAGTCGTCGGTGCAGCGACCGCTTCGCCGCGCAGGACTTTCTCCCGCGCGCGGATCGCCGGCGTATCCGGAATGAGGTGCTTGGTGCTTGCCGTTTTATCACTGGTCAGCTGAAGCTGCAGTTGGCCCCAGACACGCACGGCATCGCCCACGAGGTACTGATTGTTCTCGACCGTTTTGTTCCACTGGATGCCGAATTCCTTACGGCTTAAGACCGTCGAAAACTTCGCGAACCGACTTTCGTGTCCCCAGGTGTCTTTGAGGGGCCCCACCAGATCGAATTCAATCGCGTGCGGCCGCGAGACCCCGCGGATCTCGAGCAGTCCTTGCGCACGGAACTTCGTCGCTCGGAGAGGCACGATCTTTTCACTGCTGAAGCGGATGAACGGATATTTCTTCGCAAACAGAAAATCATGCGCCTTGATGTGTCCGTCGCGCAGAGTGTTCGCGGTACTCAGACTTTCAACTTTTAGCTGAACGTTGAGCGCGCTCGGTGCTGACTGAGCGTCAAACTGCAGCTCTCCCGAGAACTCCCCCACGCGGCCCGTGACTTCCGACACGGCCAGATACTCCACCTGGAACAGCACCTCGGAGTGATCCCGATTGATGACCCACTTGGCTTGAGCCCAAGAGGAAAAGCTGGTACATATGAGCAGAAAGATGAGTGCGTACTTCATGCGCTCGATTCTACCCCCGGGCCCTCTATGTTTCAACACCGCTTCGCCGATCGCCTCAGTGAGAAAGCTTGGACACTGACGCCGCCGACACCCGTTCGGAGTCCACAGCTCGTGGCGTGGTCGAAAGACGTGGCCCAGCTGCTCGACCTCACTCCGTCGACTGACGTGATTCGCACGCTGGCGGGAAACCACCTCTTGCCGGGCATGAAACCCATCGCCACGCGCTACGCGGGCCACCAGTTCGGCCACTGGGCGGGTCAGCTCGGCGATGGCCGCGCCATATTACTGGGCGAAAGAAACGGCCTCGAAGTGCAGCTCAAAGGAGCGGGTCTCACCCCTTTTTCTCGCCGAGGCGACGGCCGCGCGGTCTTGCGCTCCTCCTTGCGCGAATATCTTTGTAGCGAAGCCGTGCACTTTCTGGGCATCCCTACGACACGGGCCCTGAGTCTTGTCACCACAGGTGAATCCGTGATCCGCGATATGTTTTACGACGGAAATGCTGCCCCCGAGCCGGGGGCCATCACGGCCCGCGTGGCCCCGAGCTTCATCCGCTTTGGCCATTTCCAGATCCACGCTGCGACCGGTGAGATCGATGACCTCAAGTTGCTTATGGATTACACGCTAAGTTTTTACCCAGGCCACACCGTCGAATCTTTTTTCCGAGAAGTTTGTCACCGGACCGCGAAGCTCATGGTGGAGTGGATGCGGGTGGGTTTTGTCCATGGAGTGATGAACACGGATAACATGTCGATCCTGGGGCTCACGATTGACTACGGTCCTTACGGTTGGCTCGACATCTATGATCCCCATTGGACTCCGAACACCACAGATGCCCAGCACCGACGCTATCGCTTTTCACAGCAGCCCGGCATTGCCCTCTGGAACCTCAATCGTCTGGCAGAGGCGCTCAGTCCCTTGGCTCCGGATCTGACTGCCTCGCTTGAGTCTTTCCGCGATGTCTTCCTGGCGGAGTGGGAGAAGATGATGTCGGCCAAGCTCGGTCTGAGTGATTTTGACGGGCCCTTAGCGCTGGAGTTGGATCGGATTCTGCAGCTCCAGGAAACGGATATGACGATCTTCTTCCGAGAGCTCGCGCGAGGGGGGATGCCCAAGGAATGCTTTTACCAAGAATTGAGACCAGAAACCGAAGCCGCACTGGTCGCATGGCTCAGGCGCTGGGATGCCCTCTCCCCCGATCCAGAGCTCATGAATCGCACCAACCCGGTTTTTATTTTGCGTAACTACCTGGCACAGGAAGCGATCGACGGACTTGTCCAAGGAGACCGCACCCGCCTCACGGAACTCGAACTCGCCCTTCGCACGCCCTACGAGTTCAACTCAACCACAGAAAAATTTTTCTGCAAGCGGCCCGACTGGGCCCGCACCAAGGCGGGCTGTTCGGCCCTGTCCTGCAGTTCCTAGTTTTTGAACGCGACCACCACATACTGCAGCGGCAGCGTGTGGTGCACTTCGAAGCGCTTGAAGCCCGCTTCTTTTAGTTCCGCCACCACGCTCTCGACGGGAATACGCATGGAGGCCTTGGGACCGATGCGCTTGCCCGCTGGAACCGGTAGCTTGAAGTCGACGATCACGAGCTTACCGTTTGAGGAGAGACCTTGAAGAACTTTGCGGAAGTAAGCCACGCGCCCGTCGATGTGATGATAGGTATTGCAGTTGAACGCGACGTCGAACTCTCCGGCCGCCATCAGCGGATCCGTGAACTCGATCTTCCGTGTTGCCGGAGCCTCGGCCTGTTGGCGGATGTGCGCGAGGAACTTTTCATCTACGTCGGCGGCGGTGACCAGCGCGCGCGCTTCCTGGAACTTGAAACTGAAGTAGCCGCTGCCGCTTCCGATGTCGATGAGTTTCTTCCCTTTGATGTCCCCCATCAGGCGCAGCACCTCCTCAGGTTTCTGCCATTCGTCTCGGGCCGGATCGTCGAAGGCCCGGATGAGTTCGGCGTGAGACTTCTTATGCATGTGCTGGTTGGCACGCGCGCCGTGGGTATGGTGATCGGGCGAGTGGGCGCAGCCGGCGATGAGCACGAGGAGAAGGAAAAAACGCATCGAAAACCT
>JBKHVY010000241.1:0-3362 GCA_046569805.1 Bacteriovoracia bacterium
AACGGCTTTGAGCTTCGGAAGAAATTTATCTCCCACCCAAGCGATCACCAAAGAATCAGGGAACCTGCAGCTTAGGGCGGAGAGATCCGCGTGCGCGACTTCGAGGTCATGGACACCAACAACAGCCTGGTTCACACGAAACAGAAGGCGGTCCTGTACCCTTGCCGCAAGAAGCGGCAAGGAGATGAAAGCCATGACAATAAAAACATTAAACCGGAGAACTGATTTCAATGTTACCGATTTTCTTTTCTTTGATGTAGTCATTCTCACGGTGGAAGCGCGCGTTCACTCGCGGGTTGAAGGTGTAGCCGTCTTTGCCGCGAAGAATGTACTGGCGCTTCCCGTTCTTCGGCTCGATGAGCTTCCGCAGGCGCGAGATGCTGGTGTAGATCAACTTGTCGTGGATGAGAGGGTTGTACTCGTCTTTCCAAATCATCTTGGCCAGGTCTTCCTTGTTGTAATACGTCCCAGGATTAACCGCGAGGAGGAAGAGGATCTCGAGGAGCACGAAGCGGTGCTTGAAGTCGATCACGCCGAGGCTCTTCTCGTGGATCACGCGGTTGTGGCGATCGAGGTAGAGGTCGACGCTCGAGTCGTTGACGTCCTCGACCTCCGCCAGGATGAGCTGCTTGAGGCGGCGGAAGTTGTCGTCGTCGGTCGACTGGAGCGCAAGGTTAAAGAGCAGGAGAGCCTTCGAGAACTCCCCCATCTTTTTCATGGCGATGCCCTCGTTGAGGAGGACGTAGTTGTGCATGTTCCAGCAGCGCTTGGCGTGTAAAAGTTTGAGTGCCGTTTCGTAATGACCCATGGCCTCCGCATACTGACCGAGCTCACGAAGAGTATTGCCCCACAGGAGATGCATGCTGCCTTTGAGGTAGCCTTTCTTGAGGATATTCAGCAACTCATTGAGCTGAACAATGCTGTTAAGGGCTTCCGCAAACTGCGACATGTTGTAGCAGTTGGTTGCCAGCGCATAGAGCGACTTCGCCATCAGCTCAGGCTCGTTTTCAGTCTGGGCCTTGCGATAGGACTGTTGGAAATTCTTGTGTGCCTCAGGGAAGTCACCTTTATAGGTTGCGACGACACCAAGATTGTAGAAGTACTCGGCCGTGAGGCTCGGGAGGGCCGCTACGACCTGAGATAGAACTTCATTGGATTTGGCGATGTACTTGTTCGCCTCGACTTCATTCAGGCCCTCTGAGTAGATCCGGATTAAGAAACCGTAGATCTTAAAGACGGCAAAGGCATCTTGCGGGAGTTCGGTTCTCTCGAGGGAGCTTAGGAAGTGGTGTTCGGCTTTCTCGAAGTCAGCTTTGTCGTAATAAACTTTCGCCAGGCGATAGTGGCCTTGGCCCTCGAGGCGTGGGGAGTCACTTGGAAGATGAGCAAGAAAACGATCGTCTTTGTTAAGATCCAACAAGGATTTTGCCATCGATGTTTCGATCTTGGCGTTTTCTTGGTTTATCGTCATCAGGAACCTCCATAAAGTAAGATACAAAGCATCTTACAAAAAGTGGTTTTACTTAAACCTCACTCTTATCGAAAAAGCAAGATTGGCCCTATCGAACTCTATAACTATGTCAAGAAGTCAGTGATTTCTTTGCCTTAGAGAGGTGTAAGTTTGATCTCAATCAGCCTTTTGTCCGATCCATAATGGCATCTGAAAATAGCTGATCTTACAGCTGTAAGACTCGTCAGTGATTTCACTGACATTCCAGCTATCCCTTTGAAAGAACGAACGAGCTTTGCTACTCTCTGAATCCAATCAAGCTATCCGACGGGGAAACCATGGCCAAATACGAACTCGACACCATCCGACACTCGACTGCTCACCTCATGGCCCAGGCCATCACGGAGCTGTTTCCCACCGAAACGGTGAAGCTGGGGATCGGTCCGGTCATCGAGCACGGTTTCTACTACGACATCGACATGGTCACGAAGCTCTCCGACGAGCACCTCAAGCAGATCGAAGAAAAGATGAAGGCGCTCATCAAAGCGGCGCTCCCGATCACGCGTTATGAAGTGTCTCGGGATGAGGCCCTCAAAATTTTCGCGGCCCGCGGCCAGACGCTCAAGCTTGAACTGATCCGCGATCTTCCGGAAGGCGAAGTCATCAGTTACTACACTCAAGGCGATAACTTCCTCGACCTCTGCACCGGTCCGCACGTCGAAAGCACGTCGCACCTGCCGCAGTTCTTCAAGCTCCAGCACACTGCGGGCGCCTACTGGCGCGGCGACGTGAGCCGCCCCATGCTCCAGCGAGTCTACGCGGTTTGCTTCAACTCAAAAGAAGAACTAAAAAACCACCTCACGTTCCTTGAGGAAGCCAAGAAGCGCGACCACCGCAAGCTCGGGAAAGACCTGGGCCTTTTCATCTTCGATCCGGTCGCTCCGGCTTCTCCGTTCTTCATGCCGAAGGGCACCATCGTCTATAACGGCTTGGTGGACTTCGTTCGCCGTCTCTACACGAAGTACGGGTACCAGGAAGTGATTACCCCGCAGGTCCTCGACGTCGACCTCTGGCACACCTCGGGCCACTACGAGAAGTACAAAGAGAACATGTACTTCACGCAGATCGACGACCGGGAGTTCGCGCTGAAGCCGATGACCTGTCCCTGCCACATGCTGATGTTCTCGCACCACCGCTACTCGTACCGCGACCTCCCCCTGCGCTTCGCGGACTTCGGCCGCCTCCACCGCTATGAGAAGTCGGGCGTCGTCGCGGGCCTGACGCGCGTGCGGACCTTCTGCCAGGACGATGCCCACATCTTCCTTGCCTCGGAGGACATCCAGTCGGAAGTTCTGACCCTCTTGGACATGTTCTTCACGTGCTACAAGCACTTCGGCTTCGACAAGATTAAGATCGGCTTCTCTACGCGTCCCGAGATGCGCGTCGGCAGCGACGAAACCTGGGACCAGGCCGAAGCGGCCCTGCGCTCGGCGCTCGATGCCTCAGGCCAAGAGTACTTCATTAACGAGGGCGACGGTGCCTTCTATGGTCCGAAGATCGACATTCAGATTGCAGATGCCATTGGCCGCTACCACCAGCTCGGAACGATCCAACTCGACTTCCAGTTACCCGACCGCTTCGATTTGAAGTTCACCAACCAGGCCGGAGAGATGGAGCGCCCAGTAGTGATCCACAGAGCGCTTTTGGGCTCACTTGAGCGCTTCGTCGGCGTGTACCTCGAGCACGTTGGTGGAGCCTTCCCATTCTGGCTCTCACCTGAGCAAGCCGTTATTATTCCCATCGCAGAAGCGCACCAGGGCCCGGCCCGCGAACTGCAGAAGGTGCTCCAGCAGCGCGGTTACCGCGTGAAGGTCGACGACCGCAACGAGAGCATGGGCAAGAAGACCCGGGA
>JBKHVY010000242.1:0-3294 GCA_046569805.1 Bacteriovoracia bacterium
GGGCATGAGCGGGGACTACCTCATCGCTCGCGACTACGGCAGCGACTGGGTGCGGGTAGGCAGTAAAATTTTCAGACTCGCGTAGGGGAGATAGTGAGCATCGAATAATTTGTTTGGACAACGCGCGCCGCCAGGGGTTTAACTCGAAATATCCACAAGGAGTTTTCAATGGATACCCTACGCAAGGTCCCTGAACTAAGTCTCTTGAGTTTCGTCAACGGCACGAACACGGATCGCACCCGCTTCGTCGACAACCTCTTCACCGGTCTGAAGGACTACGGCTTTATCGTCTTGGTCGATCATACAGTGGATGAGAAGGTGACCAAGAAGGCCTACGAGCTGATCCACCAGTTCTTCCAGCTAGAGAAGTCCATCAAAGAAAAATACGTCTGCTCTGCCGGCGGCGGCCAGCGCGGCTACACGGCCTTCGGCGTCGAGCACGCGAAGAATAATCCCTACCCGGATCTCAAAGAATTCTGGCACGTTGGACGCGAGTCTGTGGTGAACGAAAAGTTCCGTCCGTACTTTCCCCCAAACATCTGGCCTACGGAGATTCCGGAGTTCCGCGAGACCATGCTAGCCCTCTTCAATTCTCTCGACCAGACGGCGCACCTCATGATGGATGCGATCGGTATGGCGCTCGACGTGCCCCAGGAATACTTCCGCGGCATGCTCCAGGACGGCAACTCTATTTTGCGTCCGATCCACTATCCACCTGTCCACAAGGATGCCCCGAAGAACTCCGTGCGCGCGGCGGCCCACGAGGACATTAACCTCATCACGGTGATGGTCGGAGCGACGACCTCGGGCCTTGAGCTCTTAGATCGTGACGGCAAGTGGCTCCCCGTGCGCAACAACGAAAAGCAGCTGGTCGTCGACACCGGTGACATGCTCCAGGTCTTGACCAACGGAGTGCTTCCGGCGACCACGCACCGAGTGGTGAACCCTGATAACTTCAATGACACGCGCTACTCGATGCCCTTCTTCGTGCACCCGAACCCAGATACGATGCTCAACTGCATTCCCTCGTGCCTCGGCAGCGGCGAGAAGTATGCCCCGGTGAATAGCCACGAGTGGCTGATGCAGCGCTTGGCGGAGATCGGGCTTAAGAAGTAGTCGCTTAGAAAGTTCGACGCAAACCAAAGCCCACGCGGAGATTCGACTGCGTGGTCTCTTGTTTTGTGTTGTCTTCGAGTTTCTCTGAGGTCTTAAGCGTTTCGAACGCTCCCTCGGCGACGAAGTCCCATTCCTTGTTGATGGGAAGCGAGACGCCGGCCTTCACCGCTGGCAGGAGCACGGCCGAGCCCGACTGCACCAGACCGTCAGCGCTGGTACTGGATTGACCGAAGCCCATGCCGGCGCCGATGAAGAAGCGCCCGTCGTAGAAGAACTCGGCTTCGTTGAAGTAATAGAGAAGGTCGCCCACAAAGAGCGCTCGCTGGGTGATCAGCGAGCCGGCCGGGAGATTTACGATCTCTCGCTCGTAGCGCACGCCCAGGTCCCAGGCGAAGTTCGGGTGCACCAGTCGCTCGTAGACGAGGTCGAGGGCGACGCCTCCGCGGTTGGTGTTCTGGGCCATGGTGCCAGTGGTGGATTCGTTGATCCCGCGAGTCGTTGCGACCTTCATCAAGAGCGAGCGGCGGACTTCTTGTTTGATCTCTCGAATGTAGCGGCGTCGTGCTTCACCGGGGTTGAGGGACCAGATATATTCCTGGGCCGGGTGATAGGTTATGACGTCCCCGGTCTGAAAGGGGACGAGGGCCTCGGAGTTTATGATCTCCCATTGCGTGAACTGCGAGGTCACGGTTTTGGCGCGAGCATTGAAAGAAATGTCATTGGCGACGAAGGTACCATCCATGTTCTCGATGATGCCCTGGCGTTTTCCGTTTCGAGTGACGAAGGTTTTTTTGCTAGCAGAGACGGCCTGGACCAGCATCAGTTCGTACGCAACTGCCTCGGAGGCGAGGGCCAAGAGCAGGAAAAGAGATAGGGCATAAGCACGCATAATCTAATGATAAATCGGAACTGTGCGAAATGCCATACGAGCTGCCAAGACTCCTGGGCGGGGCGGGAGAATCCGACCAGGGAGCTCCGATGCTAACGGTCTGAAATAAGAAGGTTTGAGCGTAGCACTCGGAAATAGGCGAAAATCTTAAGAAATCCTCGGAAATCTCGACAAGGGATGGAGAAGGAGTTCTCTCTGAACAAACTGGTCTTGCTGCTTCTATTCATCTTTGCTGGCTGTAACGTCGCCAAGCAACCGGCGTCACTGTCGCAGAACGGTGGCGTGAGCGATAACGGCATCGCGGGCAACACCTTTTCTTTCAACAACCAAAACTACAACCGCAGTGAACTGAGTTCGATCGTCACCATCCCGTATAGCTTCAAGGAAGCTCCGCTCGTTCCGGTGAATCTGACCTTCACCTATTCCGGCACGGCCACCCCCGGGACAAGCTGCGCCACTCCCGGCGTCGACTTCCTTCGACTCCCAGATCCCGTCATTCATCCTGCTGGTACATTGGCCGGTGTGCTCGACATCGTCATTTGTAACGACCTCGCGTTCGAAGGGCAGGAAACGATCATCCTGAACCTCCTCTCGAGTAACCCCGTGGTGGGCCTTGGGAGCATCGGCACCACAGTCATCAACCTCACGGATTCCCTGGGGATCCCGAGTTTAAGTTTTTCTTCGGCGAGCTCCGGCTCGATCCTCGAGGGCGCCGCGGGCTCGACCGTGATTCCGGTGGCCGTGCAGCTCAGCAGTGAAACGACCGAGGTCGTGAACGTTCTCATCTCCATCGCCGGAACCGCACTCCTAAACTCCGACTACTCAATCTCTGCGACGAGCCTTACGTTTCTGCCGGGAGAGACGATCAAGAACCTTAACATCACGATCTTCGGGGACTCGATCATCGAGCCCAACGAGAACATCGTGCTGAGTCTCTTCTCGCCCTCGGGGGCCACACTCGGGGCCCAGGCCTCACACGAATTGCAGATTCAGCAAGACGAAGCGCCCGCGACACTCGTCGCGAGTATCTCGAACCCGACGGCGGTCGCCGAGAGCGTGCTCGCCACGGCCTTCACCGTTACCCTGAGCGGCGTCTACGACCAACCGACGACGCTCAACTTCGCCGTCGACTTCGCGGCCGCGATCAGCACCACGCGCCGGGCGAGCTACCCCTCCGACTTCTCGATCCAGAACGTGGTCGGCAACTGTAACTTCGGGACCCACTCCGTGGCCTCGACGGGGCTCGCCGGCACCATCACCATCTGTCCCGGGCAAACGTCAGTGACGAT
>JBKHVY010000243.1:0-3279 GCA_046569805.1 Bacteriovoracia bacterium
GAAGGAGCCGAGGTCGCTCCACCCCATGTCCGCCGGAACGACCTTGATGCCCTTTGACTTTTCCATCACCGCGTAGTCGATCGAATCCGATGGGATCGCCCTCATGAGTTCAAGAGGAACTCGCAGTGGTGCGGTCTGCGGAGTTCCCTTCCAGGCAGTGACCGATGCATCGTAGAGTTTTGGGGAGTGCGCTTTTAGCTCTGTCAAATAGGTCTGGGCCTCGAAGCAGAACATGCCGGAGTTCCAGAAGTGCTTTCCACTCTTGAGGTACGTTTCGGCCGTGGCGGCGTCGGGCTTTTCCTTGAAGCTCGAGACCGTGTCACCGTTCGCTTCGATGTAGCCGAAGCCCGTCTCCGCGTGCGTCGGCTTGATACCGAAGGTCACGAGGGCGTGCGCCTTCGCGTGGTCCCCGGCCTTCGCGACGAAGGAGCGGTAGGCGTCGGTGTTATGGATGAGATGATCCGAGGGGACAACCAGCAAGACGTCGTTTCCGTTGCATGCGAGGGCAGCGAGAGCAATCGCCGGAGCCGTGTTGCGACCTTCAGGTTCGAGGATGAAGCGCGCGGGCTGGGAGAGCTTAAGCGCCTGGTACTGGTCCTCGGCCATGAAGAATTGCTCTTGGTTCACGATGATCAAGAACTCGTCGGTGTGGGCGGCGTTGCGCTCGATCGTTCGCTGGAACAGCGAGTGGCCTTCGAAGAGGGGATAGAACTGTTTTGGGTAGAGGGTTCTCGAAAGAGGCCAGAGGCGCGTTCCTGAACCACCGCACAATACGACTGTTTTCATGCCCCCACGGTACCCTAAATTTCGAGGGCCATCAAGCGATGCCGAGGAGGCTGGAGGAGATTGAGAAATAAATCAGAAGGCCCGTGATGTCGACGATGGTGCTAATCGCTGGACTCGCGACGACGGCCGGATCACCGCCGAAGCGCCGCACGATGAGAGGCAGGCCCGCTCCGATGACGGCACTCGAGACAACCTGGATGGCGATCGCTAGGGAAATCGTAAAGCCCACAAATGACATGCTGAAGCCATCCGGTAGAAGGCCATGGAAACTGAGGAAGACAATTTTAAGGTACGTCAGGAGGGCGACGCAGACGGAGAGCATGGCCGAGATGCGGATCTCCTTGAGCACGATCTTGAGCCAGTCGATGTCGCTCACGTG
The DNA here is from genome assembly GCA_046569805.1 of Bacteriovoracia bacterium. Classification (GTDB taxonomy): domain Bacteria; phylum Bdellovibrionota; class Bacteriovoracia; order Bacteriovoracales; family Bacteriovoracaceae; genus UBA6144. The sequence continues at coordinate 1,166 of JBKHVY010000243.1, forward strand.
GCCCAGCGAGATGGCGCGGATGATCACCGTCGCGGCCTGCGTTCCGGTGTTGCCGCCGGTCGCCGCCATCATGGGCATGTACATCGCGAGGATGATGAACTGCTCGAGCACGCTCTGGTACTCGTTGATGATCATGCCGGAGATGATCCCCATGGCCGCGAGGCCCACGAGCCACACCACGCGCTTGCGGAAGTGCCGCAGGGTCGAGGTCTGCATGTAGTCCTCGCCCTCGTTCGAGGGCATGACACCGGCGAGGCGCTCGAGGTCCTCGGTCTGCTCGGCGCGGATGATCTGGATCGCGTCTTCGTGGCCCACGATCCCGACCAGTTGGTCGAGGGAGTTCAAGACGGGGATCGCCGCGAGGTCATATTTTTCGACTTTCTTCGCTACGGACTCGCGGTCTTCGTTGACCTCCGCAGAGACGAAGAACTCGTTGACGAGTTCGGTGACCTTGGCGTTCGGGTCCGCGAGGACCAGGTCCTTCAGGGTCACGAAGCCCTTCATCACCATCGAGTCGTCGACGACGTAGATGTAGATCACCATGTCCTTCGACGGGGCGTCGTGGCGGATCTTCGCCATCGCCTGGGCGACGCTCATGCCCTCGAAGATGGTGGCGAAGTCGGTGCTCATGATCCCGCCGGCGGTGTCCGGAGGGTACGCCGAGAGAATAATGACGTCCTCCCGGACCTTCTTATCGAGGTACGGTAGGAGAGTGATCTGCTCGTCTTTCGAGAGTTGCTGATAGAGGTCAGCGCGGATGTCGGAGAACATGTGTCGGAAGATCTGGGCCATCGTCCGGCGATCGATCAGGCGGTTGAGCTTGAGCTGGACCTCGCGGCTAAAGTCCGAAAAGATTCGTCCCTGGTCCTCGGGCTCCAGTTCCTTAAGGTATTCCAGCACTTCCTCGATGGGTTTTTCCTCGAGGAACTCCACCACGTCCGGCGTCGGAAGCTCCTCGAACATTTCGACGAGCTCTTCCGTCTGACCGGCGTCATCTAAATTCTGGAGAAGATCTTGATTGTCTTCGTCGGGGATTTGGTTCTCGTCCATGGGAAAACTCAGTTTTAATTAAGAATACTCCAATCCCCCCACGACCGATATGTAAAACAGGCGTAAAGGTTTGTTTAAGTTGAACTTAATAAAGTTCGATAAGCGAGACACGTGAGCACAACAAAAGCATTAAAAATGAGTGATATAGCTGTAGTGAAGTTCCTCTTCCGAAAGGACTGGTCTCCGCTCGAAGAGGTCATCGACAAGTTCTCGAAGGAGTTCGGTGACATCTACGACGTCGGCGACGACAAGGACATCATCCAGGTCGTCTCGACGAGCCCCGCGACGCTCGTCTTCGCGTGCATCACCGACAAGGACGACCTCACGAAGGTGCTGGGCTTCCTCAAGCTCCAGCGCCGCTACGTCAAAGAAGGGAACGTGAAGTTCTCGGTGATCAACTTCCTGAACAACAAGCAAGTCGAGATGGCCCTGCTGAAGCTCGGCTGCCAGGAAGTCATCGACCCCGGACTGAAGGCGAAGGCGCTGAAGTTCAAGATGGACTTCTGGAAGAAGTCGCTCTCCGTTGGATCCAACAAGATCCTCGAGGGCTCGAAGGTCCAGTCGCTCAAGGACAAGATCGCCGCGGATAAGAAATCCGCTGCGGAGGATGACAAGAAAGCGGCGCAGGTCAAGCCCATCACCTGGACCGACGCCCTCAAGGTCGTCGACGACATGTGGCTGACGAAGAACCCGAACGACGTGAAGAAGATCCTCAACCGCTGGATGGTCAAGCTCATGGGGCCGAGTCCCTTCGTGGCGCAGTGGATGGAAGTAAAGGGTGAGCGAAACGTCTGGGAATTCGTCTTCAAGGATGGAATCCGCGAGAACTTCCACATGGCCGACGGAACGTGGTTCTTCTCCGGTGACCAGAAGCCCGAGTTCATCTGGAAAGATAACGTCTGGCTTATCACGGGCCAGAAGTTCCAGCTCTTCTACCAGGACGACACGAAGGTCGATTACCGTCTGAAAGCAACGGCTCAGTCCGTCGTAACTGCCTCACTTAGGTGGGGATGATTGAGATCCGAAATGGGTCCTCATAAGGGCCCTTTTCTTTTTCAAAAAGC
>JBKHVY010000244.1:0-3238 GCA_046569805.1 Bacteriovoracia bacterium
GGCTACATGGGAACGGACCTTGTGATGGGCATGGCCTATTCGCATAAACAGTGGGAGCTTTTCTTAGGCGGACGTTACTCTAACTACCGCGGTGCTGCGAACGAGCAAAGCCCACTCTTTAAGCACAAAGAAAACTACGCCGGCTTCTTCGCCGTGGGCTGGCTGTTCTACCAATCGGACGCAGAAGCCAAACTCTAGGAAACGCCATGGGTGTTATCGGAATCATTCTCTCTCTCACGGGCCTTATGTACTTCGCGTACCGGGGCCTTAACGTGCTCTTGCTCGCTCCCCTCATGGCGCTCTTCGCCTGCCTCTGGCACGCCGACGCACCGTTGTTCGCAGGCCTCACCCAGATCTACATGCCCGCGGTCGGTGGCTACATCGTGAAGTACCTCCCGATCTTCCTCTTGGGCTCGCTCTTCGGAAAACTCATGAGCGCCTCCGGTGCCGCCGACGCCATCGCCCGGAGCGTCTCGGGCTCTCTCGGTGCTCGGCACGCGGTGCTGGCGGTAGTGCTCTCGTGCGCGGTCCTCACCTACGGCGGCGTCTCGCTCTTCGTCGTCGCCTTCTGCATGGAACCCATCGCCCAGTCGCTCTTCCGGCAAGCGAACCTTCCCCAGCGCTTTATCCCCGGAGCGATCGCGCTCGGCGCCTTCACCTTCACCATGACCGCGCTCCCCGGGACGCCGGCGATCCAGAACGCCATCCCCATGCCCTACTTCGGAACCGATGCCTTCGCGGCGCCGATCTTGGGCGTGATCGGAGCGCTCGTGATGTTCGCGACCGGCTTCTGGTGGCTCACTCGGCGCACAAAGCGCGCCCAAGCGCGCGGCGAAAGCTATCTAGGGAGCGCGGACCTCGCGAAGACGGCAGACGCGGCACCGCTGCCGCATATCTTCCTTGCGATCGCTCCGCTTCTTATCGTGTTCGCGGGGAACTTCCTGCTCTCGCGCGTCGCCCTTCCGCAGCTCGATGCGAGCTACCTCGCGGAACCGAAGTTCGGCGCCACGACCTTGGATAAAGTGGTCGGCACCTGGGCGCTGGTCGGAGCGCTCGCGCTCGGCATCTGCTTCATGATCATCGCCTTCTTCCGGCGGCTGGAGAATCCGCTCGAGGCGATCAACCGCGGTACGCTCGACTGCATGCTGCCGGCGTTTAACACCGCCTCCGAGGTGGGCTACGGCCAGGTCATCGCGGCGTTGAGTTCGTTCGCGCTCATCAAGGGCTCCATCGTCGGCATCTTTCCCGGGAATCCGCTCATCTCCGAAGCGGTCGCGGTGAACCTCCTGGCCGGCATCACCGGCTCGGCGTCCGGTGGTCTCTCCATCGCCCTGGAGGCACTCGGCGGAACGTACCTCGAGCTCGCAAAGTCCTTAAGCATCTCTCCGGAGCTCTTGCATCGCGTGGCCTCGATGAGCTCCGGCGGCTTCGATACGCTTCCGCACAACGGGGCCGTGATCACGCTCCTAGCGATCTGCAAGAGTGACCATCGCCGCTCGTACGCGGATATCTTCATGGTGGCCGTCGCGTTTCCCGTCGTCGCCACTGCAAGCGTGATTGTTCTCGGGACGCTCTTCGGGAGCTTCTAGAGCCCCATGCCCCAGCCGCCGGAGATGTTGAACGCCTCGCCGGTGATCGTCGCGCCCGTGTCCGAGACGAGGAAGCGCACGAAGTCCGCGACCTGCGCGGGAGACGTGAGCTTCTTGATCTGCTGATCTTTTAAGAACACGCGCTCGAGCACGTCTTGCTCGCTCAAAGAGTGGAGCACCATCTGGGACTTCACCTGATCGCGCATGAGCGGCGTATCGACGAACCCGGGGCAGATGGTGTTGACGGTAATGCCAAAAGGGGCGCCTTCGATCGCCGCCACTTTCGCAAGGCCCAGGACTCCATGCTTCGCGGCCACGTAGGCCGACTTGTGAGGCGAGGCGAGCTTGCCGTGGACGGAGCTAATATTTACGATACGGCCGCGGCCCAGTTTCTTCATCGAAGGCCAGACGAATTTGGTGCAAAGGAAAGTTCCCGTGAGCATGACGCCAATGAGCTGCTGCCACTTTTCAACGGGGAACTCTTCGATCGAGGACATGAACTGAAGGCCTGAGTTATTAACGAGGACGGCGATATCCCCGGCGCGTGCGATGGTATCAGTGACTGCGGCCTTCACGGCCGATTCCTGAGAGACATCACAGAAGACGTGTGGGATGCGCGGGTCAACTGCTGCAGGCGCGCGCAGGTCCCAGTTCACCACAGAGTATCCGGCGTCGGCCAGGTTCTGTGCGATCGCCAAACCAATTCCGCTCGAAGCACCCGTGACAACCGCACATCCGTTCATTCTTTCAACTCCTCGAGTTTCAACTTTCCGCTCCGAAGCTTCTGAAGCATTTTCGTGATCGCTTTGATCTGCGGCCCCTCTTTGGTGTGGTAGCGCTCGCCGGTGTAGCCCCACCAATCCCAACAACCGTAGGGATTCACCAAGCGCTTATTTACCGTAGTCTGCGGGTAAACTACGACGATGTCGTTGGCCTCGGCCCACTCGTTGTGGCCAGTCTTACGGTAGTACGCGTCTTTGACCTCAGGGATCGTCTGTTCGCAGCCGTGGAAGGCGACGTGCAAGTGGCAGCGCTCGATCTGAGCTTCGCAAGCTTTAGGAACATAGGCGATGGCGTGGGTTGCAAGAGAGATTTCTTCCGCCCCAGGTGCCTCCATCTGGAGAATCTTGAAGTAACGCTCACGCGGAGCTGCCACCGGGGGTCTCAGATCTCCGTAGAGGACGCTCAGCATGTCGCCGGCGATGTCTCGGCCGCACTTCGAGACGAAGGGAGGACGCGCCAGTGTCTGACAAGGATTTCCCTCTGTGCGGGTCGGAAAACCGTGGCCCGAAGGCACGGTGTACTCAACGATCATTTGCGTCACGCCCAGGCGCAGGTAGAAATCCTGGGAAAGATGGAACACATCGGGTTTGATCACACGATCATTGCGCCCGAGGAAGATGTAGACGGGATCGTCTTTGAGGTTCTCAAGCGAGTCGAGCGCATTGGCCCGTGCCTCAGCTTTTGCGACCTCAACAAGCGTCTCGATTTTTGGTGTTCCCCAGATCGAGCTACTGCAGCGAAACAGTGCATCAAGAGATTTTCCACGAGCACAATAGTAGGGGCCCGCGGCCATGATGGCAGCTCCCTCGATCCAGGATGAGTGCGCGAGGTGCATCTGGGAGGCGAAATTACCGCCCGAGGAGAAA
>JBKHVY010000245.1:0-3237 GCA_046569805.1 Bacteriovoracia bacterium
CGCCACCGCGTCGACATCTCGCTCATCACCTACCAAGGGCATGGCTACGAGATCGAAGTCTTAGGCATCATGTGGCACACGAACGACACCGACTTCACGCACCAGGAGATCGACGCTCTCCTGAAGGACTTCCAGAACAAACTCCCCGGCTACGAGCTCTCTGGAAAAACCGAGAACTGGCACTTCAGCTCCCACGGCATCAAGGGCCTTGGTGCGAATGCACAAGCCGACGAGAAAGAAGAAGCTCCAGAGGAAGCCGCGCAAGCCGCTTAAGAGATTTTCTTTCCGATCGCAAAGTACGTGAAGCCACTCTTCAGAACCTCTTGGGTGTTGAAGAGGTTCCTTCCGTCGAAGATCACCGGCGCCTTCAGAAGCGTTTTGATCTTCGAGAGCTCTGGGTTCTTGAACTCGCTCCATTCGGTCATGACGATGAGGGCATCCGCACCTTTAAGCACTTCGAACTTATCTCCAACAGCTTCTGCGGCGATCCCTAATTGAGTCATGTAGCTCGAGAAGTTAGCGGCGGCTTCCGGGTCGTAGAAGCGCACGCGAGCTCCGGCGTTGACCAGTGCCGTTGCCGTGGCGATGGCCGGAGTCTCCCGGATGTCGTCAGTGTTGGCCTTAAAGGCGACTCCCCAGAGGGCAAAGGTTTTCCCCGTAAGGCTTGAGCCATAGTGCTTGAGAACTTTCCCAGCGATGTATTTTTTCTGAGCAGCATTCGCAGACTCTGTCGCTTCCACGATCTGAAGATGCGAGCCCTGCTGCTGGGCCGTGTGGATGAGCGCTTTCACGTCTTTCGGGAAGCAAGAGCCGCCGTAACCGGGGCCTGGGTTCAGAAACTTATTCCCGATGCGCGAGTCCGTCGCAATCCCATGCTTCACTTCTTCCACGTCCGCGCCCATGAGGTCACACAGCTGAGCGATCTCGTTCATGAAAGTAATCTTCACAGCGAGGAAGCAGTTGGCCGCGTACTTCGTCATCTCCGCACTTAAGTTAGACATGCGGATGGTGCGCTTTTCCGGTTTATTGAAGTACGCGTAGAGCTCTTCCATGACGGCGGCAGCGGTCTCATCTGAAGTTCCGATGACAATCCGCTCGGGTTTCATGAAGTCTTCGACGGCAGATCCTTCTTTCAAGAACTCCGGGTTATTCACAACGGAAAACTTGACCTTCGTCTTAGTCTTAAGGTGTGCCTCGACCTTGGCTCCGGTACCAACGGGAACCGTCGACTTGACTACAACCACAGATCCATCCTTAAGGAACGGGGCAATCCCGTCGCAGGCACTGAAGAGGTACTTAAGATCGGCTTCACCGTTATCGGCAGAGGGAGTTCCAACGGCGAGAAAAACACTCGAGGCGTCGGAGACAGACGTGTAGTCCGTAGAAAAGCTCAAGCGCCCAGCCTTGATGTTCGATTTCATCATTGCTTCGAGGCCGTGCTCATAGATGGGACTCACGCCTTCGCGCATGCGGGCCACCTTCGCCGCATCGATGTCGACGCATACGACCTCGTGGCCAATTTCCGCGAAGCAGGTTCCTGTGACAAGGCCCACGTAACCGGTGCCGATGATGGTGACTTTCATGATGAGACTCCTAAGAATTCAGCAAACTATACATTCTCTTAAGCCTCGAGTCACCTTGCTCGCACTGCGAAATTTAGGCTGCATTCTTTATAGAAAGCTCAACTGTTAGATCCAAAGAAGAGGCAAGTCGAATAAGTCTTTCTAAGGAAATACTCAGAAGACTGCCATTTAAGACACCAGAGACAGTTGTGCGAGAAAAGCCTGACATGACTGCTATTTCAGCTGCAGACAACCCACGCTGCTCAGCTTCATTAATGATGCGCTTTTTGAGCTTTGCCTTCATTTTTGAGATTGTGGTTCTCTCAGGAGATACATCGAGATCACGTCCAAGATCCTCAATTGTTTTGTACCGTCGTTGCTTCATAAAAACCTCTTAATCCTACCCAGAGAAACTTCAATGTCTTTCCTAGAAGTTCTCTGCGAAGTCTTTTTAAAACCATGAATCAGATAAATTGCATCGGATCGTCGGACAAGATAAATGACCCTGTAAATTCCAGAGGGGTCACGAAATCTCAACTCAAAAACGCCCTCTCCCATGCCCTTCATTTTACGTGAAAGCGGCATCCTAAGTTCAATCCCCTCGCGAAGACACGCAAGAGCATCCAGTAGTTCTTCACGGACTCCCAAGGGAAAATCATCGAGTTCACGCTTACATTGCGAAAGAATAACTAAATCCACTCACATCTCCATCTGTCTCACTTTTGAGACAAAAAATCAAATGACTCAGAACTCTTGTAAGTCCCTGGTTTCTGATTTCTAATAAGACCGTATGAAACACCTCGTGGCGCTCACTGCTCTTTTGTTCTCAATCATTTCTCACGCCTCGGAGCTCAGCCTCAAGGACTTCGAGTTCCACAACACCACATCTCTCAAGATCGAAACACAGCTCGTAAAGCGCACACTCGACTGGAAACGCCAAGGCGGCATGCTCGTGCCCCATGTGCTCGCGCGCCTGCGGGTCCCGAGCGACGCTCAAGGGGTCTTCGTCATCCATAATCAAAAACGCGTGACCCCGGTGCTAACGAAAAAAGGGCAGCTCTTTGAATTAGAGGTGTCACTTTTCGAAGAGCCTACGCTGGAAATCCATCTTCCGGACAAGGGCCTTGGAACAGTGACCATTAAACCAAGGCCAGGAACTGGAAAAGCATTCGTCGACCACTCCTGCTGGCGAATAAAGGCCTAACTCGACACGAAAAATAAAGGCTAACCCGACAGGTCACAATTTCACTTCCAACACTGTAAGATTCACCCAAATTAGAGGTCGATGGAATCCGAATCAAAGCAAGGCTCCCGAAGCGTCTCAACCGTCTGAAATTGGCGATGGGCCTAGGCCCCTATTTTCTAGAGGGTAAATCCGAGGACCAAAAGAGCCCGCAGATCGCTCCCACGCTGATGCTCTACGGGAAGCTCGACTTCACAGAAGAACAATCCCTGCGCTTCTTCGACTCCTATTCAAAGGACGTGTCGATGTTCCATAACGGCGGAGTCTACTACGCCTGGGACCTCGCGCGCTTCTGCGACAAGCGCTGCCAGCTGACATCACTTCTGGGTCTCCAGGGAATCGACTTCCGCTACAACTCGAACTCACGCTCGTACAGCGACGTGATCTTTCCCCAGGGCTTCGAGTTCATCTACCACCATGCCTTTAACCAGC
>JBKHVY010000246.1:0-3200 GCA_046569805.1 Bacteriovoracia bacterium
CCCCGCCCGGAGTACCAGTTCCCGGGCCTCGAGGAAGGCGACAAGTGGTGCGTCTGCGCCCGTCGCTGGCTCGAAGCCTATGAGAACGACTGCGCGCCCCCAGTGGTGCTCGCCGCCTGCCACGAGAAGAGCCTCGAGATCATTCCGCTCGAGGTCCTCAAGAAATTCGCCACCGTCTAAAGGACTCCACTCATGATCGCAGTTAGTGACATCACCAAGTCCCACTCAGGCCACACGCTCTACGCCGGCGCCTCGTTTCAGATCAAGCCCGGCGAAAAGATCGGACTCGTGGGCCCCAACGGCGCGGGCAAGACCACCTTCTTCCGCCTCATCGTAGGCGAAGAGAAGCCTGACACCGGCTCCATCTCTATGCCCTCGGGCTGGCGCGTGGCCTACTTCTCCCAAAGTGTCGGTGAGATGAAAGGCCGCAGCGCCTTAGCGGAAGTCATGGCGGGAGATCCGCACATCGTAAAGCTCAAAGAGGAGCTCGATGACCTGCAGGCGCAACTTGATAACGCCTACGCCGATCCCGACAACGCGCCCGACGACGACTGGCTCGCCGGCGTCCTCGAAAAACTCGGCGACGCGCAGACGGCCTTCGAGCAGCGCGGAGGCTTTGACCTCGAGACCCGGGCCCAGGAGGTCCTCACGGGTCTCGGTATTGGCCCTGATCGCTTCAACACCCCCGTCGAGCACTTCTCCGGCGGCTGGAAGATGCGCATCGCGCTCGCGAAGGTCCTCATCACGAAGCCCGACGTCATCCTCATGGACGAGCCCACCAACTACCTCGACCTCGAGACCATCCTGTGGCTCGAAGCGTGGCTGAAGGCCTTCCAGGGCGGCATCCTCATGACGAGCCACGACCGCTGGTTCATGAACTCCATCGTGAACAAGATCGTGGAGGTGCGCCACGGCGCCGTCACCACCTACACTGGCAACTACGACTTCTACGAGCGCGAGCGCAACATCCGCCGCGAGCAGCTCGAAGCGCAGAAGGACCGCCAGGACGCCATGCTCAAGAAGGAAGAAGAGTTCATCGCGAAGTTCGCCGCTCGCGCCTCCCACGCCGCCCAGGTCCAGTCGCGCGTGAAGAAGCTCGACAAGATCGAGCGCGTAGAGGTCGCCCCCGACGAAATGGCGATCCAGTTCGAGTTCCCCCAGGCCCCCCGCGGCGGCAACGACGTCGTGGTGATCGAGAACCTCGGCAAGGTCTGGAAGCGCGAAGACGGCGTCGAGAACCGCGTCTTCTCGGGCCTCTCCGCGACGGTGCGCCGCCAGGAGAAGCTCGCGGTCGTGGGCGTGAACGGCGCCGGTAAATCAACTCTCTTAAAGATGGTCACCGGCGACGTCGAAGCGACCGAAGGCAAGGTGAAAACCGGCGAGGGCATCAAGCTCGGCTACTTCGGCCAGTTCACGCTCGACGTCCTGAAGCCCGAAAACACCGTGTGGGACGAAGTGAAGAACTACGTGCCGCTCATGAGCGACGGCGCTGTCCGTTCGCTCCTTGCCGCCTTCTTGTTCCGCGGCGACGACGTGGAGAAGAAAGTGAAGTTCCTCTCCGGCGGCGAAAAGGCGCGCCTCGTGCTCGCCGGCATCCTCGCCACGCCGAAGAACCTTCTCGTGCTGGACGAGCCCACCAACCACCTCGACATCCGCTCGCGCGAAATCCTATTGGACGCGCTGAAGGCCTACGACGGCACCATCATGCTCGTGAGCCACGACCGCCACTTCTTGCGCGAACTGTGCAACCGCGTGTGGGAAGTCGACAAGGGCGTCATCCGCCAGTTCCCCGGGACGTACAAAGAGTGGCTGGAGCGGAAGACCTAGGAAAATCAAGTCCTTCGAAAGCAAAGGGTCAGTCTATGGTTTAGTTCTTTGAGAACTTTGACTCTCGCATGACATCTAAAAAAGACTCGTAACTGCCATCACCCCACTAAATTCTCTTCGCGAGGGCCTGATGCAATTCAGCTCTTTAGCCAAGACGAAATACTTCAACTAATAAAACAGCAAGACTAAATTCATTCAACTTCAGATATTTACTAGGACCTACTTTCAATAAAAAACATAAATGTTAAAAAAATATTTACTCCCGACAATACAAACGCAATAAACCTGCATACCTTCACATTCGCTTTAATAAGAGAATGATCGCTGAACAATTTTATTTTTGTTGGGGTCAGGTATAAAAGAAATGAACATGCACCAAACAAACATACACGTAACATGTTTTTTAAAACAAAAGATGCTGCATACGAATCAATAGTTGCGAAAACGAGAAAAGCAGATACAACTGTCGCAAACAGTATTGTAACTAATCCGTTGCTATTCATAGCTTCTCACTTGCACTATGACTTTATCGAAGCATTAAAGAATTAGAACATCTATTTAAAAAGATAGTAGTCGACATTAAATGCACAATCACACTCATTCAATCTTTCGATTGTTTTAGATGACAGCGCTATCGTAGGGCTAGAATCATCGCCTACAAAATAAATTACGCAAACAATACTAATTTTAATCTCTCTGAACCTTTTCTTCAATTCTTTCAAACCACTAACTTTCCTTAAAAGCTTCTTTACTCCCGCATCAACATCGAGCTCACCTACTAATTCGAGCTTCCAAAAACTAAAACGCTGTTTACTGCGAGCTGGTGGATACAAAAGACCTTTTTCTCTTGTAATCGTCGGTTTCTTCTTCAAAAACTCTGTGATCCTTTCCGGGGAGCACTTGAAGTCTTGAATGAACAAACTTACTTTTACTTTTGAGGTAGCTCCAGGGTAGTTATCATTCTCCACAGCGGTTCCTTTTTAAATCATCCTCATTGTAGTCGGTATCAATTGGATTTGCTTTACCGTTTTTAGGGCGGATAGTTATCCGACCATCTTTTTCTTTATACAAATCCCATTTTTTGCCTTCGCCTCCAACCAAACGCTCTTTAATTTGTTCTGGATGCTCTCCTGTATTGCCTAATAATTTCTTCCACTCAAATTCACTTAATTTTTTACTGATCGCATACGTTGCCCACGCTCCAGCTCCTGCGCCAATCGCTGCACACACAGGACCGCAAGCGACAAATCCACCCCAAAGCCCTGCCACGATTGCAGACTTACCATTGGGATCCGCCAAATTCACCGGATCCTGTAGTACGTACCCGTACAGATTCGCATCACCACCGGCGAACAGAATCGGATCCTTGCTCA
>JBKHVY010000247.1:0-3177 GCA_046569805.1 Bacteriovoracia bacterium
CTCAGCAGGACCTCGTGGTCGTCGATCATCCAGATCAGGCGAGTCGGATCGCAGTGCTCGAGACGAACGAGTTCGTCACGAAGCTCCAGATAGAGGAGCGCTGGGAGGACCGCGAGCAGGTGTACTTTCTTGGCACCGAGGAGAAGTCACAGGCCGAGTTTGCTCTTAAAGTTGAACGGAACGGAGGTGTCGCCGAGTACGTATCTGCGACGCTTGCGACGACCTTTGCTTGCAAGCGAGTGCTCTAGCTATTTGATGATCAGTTCTTTATAGCCAGACGCGGGATCATGGACGCGCTCGAACTTGAGTTTCGGGAAACTCAACAGCACGACTTCAAGTGTGGTGTAGACAACAGAGCCGTCGAGGAGATGTCCCCCGAGCACTTGGCCCTTCTCGTCCGAGATGCTTAAGTGCAGGTGCGCGCCGCTCGAAGCACCGAGCGTTCCCGTGAGACTCAAGACTTCGCGCGGGCCCGTGATCTCTGTCGCGACCTTCTGATCCGAGTAGCGCAGGACCGTTTTTTTGAGGCTCCCGACGGCGGTGCTGATGCTCGCGGCTTCGAGCTTCTTGTCTTGGACGAACTTCAGCAGTTCGATCTTCGGGTCTTGGCCGGGTTTAAGACGAAGAACGTGGGCTTCCATGGCGCGGGCCTCCAGCGAGAGAAGAAAGAGAAGAAGGAACTGCATTCTTTTGACCTTTGCATAAGGCTAAAATTTATTTAGCCTTATCTTATGCTGATCATCACATTCTTCGCTAGTTTTTTAGCACTCTCGAGCACCGCTGAGGCCAATGCCGTCCAGGCGCTTAAGACCCACATTCGTTTCGATGATTACGAAGGCACTTCACGGCTGGGCGAAAAGTGCACCGTGGATTTCATCACTCGCGTGGGCGGGAGTGTGTGGGTGCAGATGTTTGCTCCGCGCCGACAGCAGGTACTCGTCACTCCGGAGCTAGCGTTTCAGAGCACGCCTGGGTTTTACACGGTGACGCTCGATCCCCAGGCCGTGGAGAGTGGCACCGTGACCATGGCGCTCGAGGTGGAAGGTCGCGACATTCGCATCGTCCGCGAGTTCTGCGGCCAGCGCCGGTGTTGGGTGTCCAATCTAAATTGCGTTATTAATCGTTAAAGAAGGTGGAAGTGATGTTGAAGAAGTACTTTGCTGTTCGCTTGACTGCAGTCGATACCGAAGTCGTCATGCTCGTCATCCGCGTCGTCGCTGGTGTGGCCATGGCGATGCACGGTTGGGGAAAGATTCAAAATCCTATGGCGTGGATGGGCCCGGATGCAGCGATCCCAGGCGTCTTTCAATTCTTGGCGGCCTTCGCTGAGTTCGTGGGTGGCCTGGCCTTGGCCCTCGGTGTGCTAACCCGGCTGTCGGCGTTAGGCATCGCGATCACGATGCTCGTCGCGGCCCTCTTCCACGCAGTCGTGCTCAAGGATCCCTTCGTCGCCAAGGGCGGCGGTTCCTACGAGCTTGCGACCCTGCACCTGTTGATCAATTTGTTCTTCGTGGTCCAAGGTCCTGGACGCTTCTCGCTGGATGCGAAGGTATTCGGTCAGCGCTAAGGAGCTACTTTTTCTGAGCGGCTTCGGCTTCGAGGGCTTCGATCTTTTTTAGGATCGCTTCGGATTCGACGGTGAGGTTGGCGTAGAGTTCGATCTTGCCGTTGCGCTGAGCTTCGACGGCTTCGGTGAGCTTCTTGGCGTACTCGGCCTGGAGGACTTTGATTGGGTCTTTCTTGAGAAAGCTAAACATAGGTAACTCCTGATGCCACAGTTTCTCCTATTTAGATCAGACAGAGGGATTAAACACCCTCTGTCTGGGCCTTGTTTAGCTAGGGCGCAGGATCATCAGGCTGGCACGTGAATACTTATTCAAGTAGTTAGCGAAGGAGCCCTCAAAGAGGCCTCGGATCAGGGTTTTTTCCTAAGACGCAGTGACAATCAGATCGCAGCCATTTTTATCGGCGTAGTTCAGGAAGTCCTGGCGCGCGTTATTGGTCACGAGGCATGTGACTTTGACTTGCGACTGGTCCTTAAGTCCAAGGCGTGGGATCAGCGCCATCATCTTCTTTTCTACGACCTGCTGGATCTCTTTGCGCTCGGTTTCGGTCGGCATGTAGGCCGTGAGGTAGTCGTAGGCGACGCTGCTGATTTCGAAGGCGTGGATCAAGTGAACCTGAGCTTCCTTGTGGAGTTCGAGGTGACGGATCTTTTCGAGCGTAGGCCAGGTGCTTTCGTCGAGGTCTACGGCCACGGCAATGTTCTTAAAGTGCATGGGAGCTCCTTTGGTCTCAAGTTACATCTACTCTAGTGGTACGGGGGCGGTCTTAACATGAGCAGAATCAGTTGCTACAATCATAAGGAAGATTTTCTCAGGAGGATATTTGAAAATTCTCGTTCTTTTTCTGCTCTTCGTCGGGAGTGCCGAAGCTTGTCTCAGGCCTAAGTTTGCTTTTCCGAAGAAATACTTCGATTGCGTGAAGGATAGCGACTGTGTCATCTACCAAGCGGATTGCCGCACCTGTGATCAAGTGTGGAGCGTGAATAAAGCTTTCGAGGCACAGCTGCGTGAGGCGGACCAGCGCCTGCGCACGATGGATAAGTGCCAGAAGACCTGCCAGGCGTGTGACACAAAAAAACTCCGCGCCTTCTGTCGCCTCGACGCGTGTCAGGTAGGCCCTACTCCTTAGTCAATTCCTCGCACGTAGTCTTGTATTTCTTCAATCGGACTGGCCCGAAGGCGCTGCTCGAGCTCTCCGAATTCACCACCGGCCCAGGCCCATTCTTGTTCGATCGCCCAGCGGTCAAATTCGATGCGCTGTCTCAAGTCATAGGAAGTGGCTCCGCAGCCCTCGGCGCGGCACCATTCAGCAAACGAGGGAGTGAGTTCGCCGTTGAAAGGAATGAAGCGCATCTTATCCAAGACACCTTGCTGTGCCAACAGACGAATGTCGACTTGGCGGTACATCGTGGACTGCAAATAGGTCTGCTCGTACTCGACGAAGTGGTGCATGAACGAGAGCGGATGTCGCGTTCCAAAGGCCTCTTGCAAATGTGTCCCCGGAAACACCCTCTGGGCGAAGCTGACTCCGCACACTTCCATCACGAGCAGTGGAGGAGTGAGAGTCTCGTAAAGATCAAGACTAAAGTCCATCAGGCGTGCCGCGAGGGGC
>JBKHVY010000248.1:0-3153 GCA_046569805.1 Bacteriovoracia bacterium
GACCACGGTGCTGGAAGTCGGCGCAAAGGGCATTGAACCCGAGTCGCTGGATCGCTCGCTGGTCGCGCTCAAGAACCGGATCGTGCGCGGGGACTTCGTGCGCGGGGAGAGCCTCGTGGTGCTGATCCACAAGCACCCCGCGGTGAAGGAGCCGGAGCACAACTTCATCTACAACGTCGACACGAGCCTCCTGACGAAGAAGAACGCGGAGGCGTCGGCGCAGACGCTCAAGGAGCTCATGGCCCTCACCGACCAGGCGGGCCTCAAGCTCGGGGTCGTTGACCTCTCCTACTACTCGGACGCGGTGAAGGCGCTCGGTGCGGCTGCGCCCGCGAACACGTGCCTCGTCACCTCGAAGGTGGACCAGGCCTCCGCCGATAAGCCGCGCTTTCCTACAAGCTTCGCGAAGAAGGCTTCTTCGGGCGTGAGCCTCGAGGAGGCGTACCTTGCGTCCTTCGGCGATGCCCTCGAGCACGAGCGCTCGTTCATCAGCACGCCCGCGCACACCGCTGCTGTTGCCCAGGTCGCACTCATCCGTGACGAAAAGAATCCACTCAAAGTCACGCAGCTGAACTTCCGCCAGCGCCTGAACCAGATCTCCGAGCAGGGCTGCGAGCAGAAGATCAACCTCGGGTTCGACGAACTCATCGCCGACATCCAGAAGATCCAGGGCCATGATCCGAAGCTCCAAGAAGCCCGGGCGAAGTTCGTCGCGAGCCTCGAGCGCTACCGCTCGATGCAGCTTGAGGCCTTCAAGACCTTCGTCGAGATCGGCGGCGTCAAGAGCACGGGCACGCGAAGCTTCGACTCCCAGACGCTCGACCCCGTGACCGGAAAGCCGCTCTTCTCTACGAAGCTCGCCCTGCGGGCGTTCTACAACAACGAAACGGGCCTCTACGCCGCCGCCCTGTCGCAGGCGAAGTACCGCCACAAGGATGACCCCAACTTCGCGCTCTATGCGAAGGCCTACGACGAGGTCGCCGACGAGATCCGCGACCTCCAGAAGAGCATCTCGGCGAAGACGCAGGCCTTCGCGAAGAAAGAGAAGAAGCTCGTGCAGCAGTTCGCGAAGGCGATCTCCAAGCAACACGACGAGGTCTTCGAGCGCAGCCAAGAGTTCTACCTCGCCCACTACCGAAGCGCGGCGGCTCCCACGTCGGCCTGCCGAGACATCACGTTCTAGCGATCCGGCGCACCTGGGCCCAGCCGTAGACGGCCATGGGGATCAGCCACACGTCAGCGGGAATGCGAAAGCGCGCTTCGCTCTTGAAAACGTAGACCGTTATACACAAAGCGAGTACCGGCAAGACCCACATACGGCGATCAATCCCATCTCTTGGCGCGAAGACGACGAAGAGGAACACGCCGATGAGAATGAAGGCCGCGAAGTAGAGTTCGTAGAGGCGCTCCCACTCCCGAACTTTAAGCTGGTTCAAGGGCCAGGTCAGGTTGCCGTAGAGAAGCATCGGGATGCCCTCGAGCGACGTGATCAGCACCGCGGGATTCTCGGCGATGCACTTGAGGCCTTCGCCGAAGTAGTAGCTCGAATCCTGGAAGGGCCTGTCCCAGGCCTTGGTCGTGCGGTCGTCGAGCTGGTAGTAGAGCGGCGAGTGCCAGCGGATGCCGTCTGGGCCGATGTTGAGCTTGGAGGGACACTTCCCTTCCACGAAGTTGAGGCCTCCGGCAGACGAGCTCATCTGGAACTCTCCGACCTTTGCCTTGGCGAGGACACCGTGACCCACAAGACCCACGAGCGTCACGCCGGCGATGAGTCCGATCGCGGGGTAGGCGAATTTGCGCTCCTTCCAGAAGAGAGCAGCGACGAAGAGCGGTCCCCAGAACACGAACGACCCTTTAAGCCAGAAGGCGCAGAGGTACGTGAGGGCCCAGAGGCATGCAGAAAGAAATCGGGGCCTTGGCTCACGATAGAGCTTGAGACTTAAGAACGCATTCAGTGAGAGAAAGAGCGTGAGAAAGGTTTCCGTGAGGACGAAGTTTACCAAGAGAACCCACGGTAGATGCACGCTCGCGGCGACGAGAGCCCAGTTCGCGACGCGCTCACCGAAGGCCAGTCGAGAGGTCTTGTAGATAAAGAAGAGAGTCCCAGTGGAGGCGATCGCCTGCAGAAGGGCGAGCCACGTGAGCCAGTCGCCCCCAAGGGGAATGAGCGTTGAAAGGAAGAGCGGGTAGCCGATGGACTGAAAGAAGTGCGACAACTGCCACTCCCCGCGCGCGAGCTGTTCGGCGATGCGCACGTAGACACTCATGTCCGACCAAACAACGGACGTAATCGGTGTCCCGTAGAATACGTAGGCGATGCGCAGAAGGAAGGAACAAAACAGAACGATGTAAGGCAAGAGACTCTCCCGATCATTCAAGTCTAAGTGCTGGCCAAAAAATTCGGAACTTAATTAACCCGCAATAACGGACTTTAGATCGGCGAGGTGACGAATCTGGTAGGTCGGATGCCGAGGAGACGGGGGAACCTGGGCCCCGGGATTATACCAACAACAATCGATGCCAAAATTGTGCGCACCGAGGATGTCCGTGTCGAAACGGTCTCCCACCATCAGCGTTTGATCAGGCGTGAACTGTTTTGCCTGGCGAACGCTGTAGTCAAAGAAGCGTGGGTCCGGCTTGGCGAAGCCCGCCTGCTCAGACACACACACGAAGCCAATGTATCCCGCGAGCCCCGATTTTTTAATTCGCTGTTCTTGAACTGACTGAATACCATTCGTGACAATTCCGACTTCACCGCGACGACTTAGCCACTCACATAACTCTCGAGCACCGTCGATCAGCACCACCGTTTCCGGTAAGGCCTCGAGGTAGATCTTACTTGCGGCTTCGGGGTCGAGCTCGAGCTTGAGCTCAGTGAAGGCTCGGCGAAAGCGTTCGACTTTAAGGAAATCCTTTGCGATTCGGTTGGCTTCAAAGTCTTTCCAGAGACGCTCGTTTTCTCGCTGGTAGATGGCAAAGAGCGTATCAAGGGACTGTGCTCCCCCGAGCTTTTGCAAGGTCCGATCAAAGGACAAACGCTCCGATGCCTTAAAGTCGAGGAGGGTGTCGTCCAAATCTAGGAGAAAGAGGTCGTAATTCATCGCTATATTTTAAGCCGTTTCGGAGAATCTGCAATGCCGACAAAGACTGTCT